>JALWRV010000309.1 GCA_027080545.1 Parvularculaceae bacterium | reverse complement strand
CCAAGGCCATAAAATATCTCACCAGCTCGGCCAATTATGGCTACGCCCTCGCCCATTATGCGCTTGGCATCTATTATCGTGATGGCACACAGGGCGAAGACGCGATCAAGCCGAATGTGGGCAAAGCCACCTACCATCTCGGTCAGGCGGTGGCGTTGGGCTATGAGCCGGCTCGAGAAGATCTTATGAAATTGTATGAAAATGTCCCGGCCACGGACGAGAGAGGTAGTTACGATGATTAATCTGGTAAAAAATATTTCCGCCCGGGGGACGGTTCTTTGCCTCAGCGCCTTTGCTTTTTCGGCCATGATATCCGGCGTCGCGAACGCTCAAACCTTTGGCGGGATGCCAACCATCACCCCGCAACAACCATCAAATGGCTCGTCACAAAATGGCACCGATCAAGATGCTGATGATAAAAAGCCCGACTATGTGATCGTTGATCAACGGCGCGGCAAAACGGGCAGCTATCGCACCATCCAAGGGGCTATTGATGCGGTGAGCTGGGGTGGGGTGATCGTGGTGATGCCCGGCGATTATCACGAAAATCTTGATATCAGGAAATCGGTCACCATTCAGGGGGATCGCGGACCCGGCGCATCGGTGCGCATTATCGCGGAAACCGCCAACAAGCCCTGCCTCAACTATGAGCCTTTTTCAGAGGACAGCCACACTTTAGTCTCGAATGTGGAGTTTCGCACAGCCCCGACGGCTATGGGTCGAGGCAGTGGAAACTATGGCGCCGATGATGACACCTTTGGGCGCATCGCCAACAATAGCAGCGGGGCCAGCGTTTCTTGCATCGCCATCAAATCCGGCGTCTTTACCATGAAGGAATCAACCGTCGATGGGGGTTTGGTTCACAACGGCCCGTTGGTCGAGATTACCGGCGGCACCGCTTCACTTGAACGCAATACCATCAAAGGCGGGCTTGACGGTGTGTTGATCGCCCAACGCCAACCGCTTTGGGATCGGGCCTCCCTGCTCGACAATAATATCACCAACAATCTTTACACGGGCATTCACATGACTGGGGTTGCTTCGGTCACCGCTGCGGGCAATTTCATCGCCGAAAATGGTCAGGGTGTTGTCTATAATGGTGAGGGAGACGCAACGATTGTCGCCAATAAAATTCTCAACAATCGTGGCACCGGCGTTTTGCTGGGGCGTGATGCCAAGCAGGTTTTATTGCGGCTCAATGAAATTTTTGAAAATGACGGAGACGGTATCAAAATCTATTCGTCCAACGGCTTGATTGAAAATAATGATATTCGCGTCAAAGCCGGCTATAGCGAAATTGATATTTCCGAACAATCCGGCAATCTGCCAAAAATTATCAATGATGTGCCGCCAACGGCGAAGTCTTTTTCGCAAGACAGTTCCGGCACTAATTTCAATCAGGGCTGGTAGTCAGCCAATATAAAACAAGAAAAAGGCGGATGGTCATATATCCGCCTTTTTTCTTGCGCATTTTTAATCCGCATAGTTTGGTTCTAGAGCGTTTCAAGAACTAAGTGGGCACCGCTTATTCATCCGGAAACGCAACAAAACAAAGACTTAGGACTGTTTCGCGATCCAAAGAAAAGCGAAACAACTCTAGTGATCCATCGCGCTCACAAGCCGGTGCGTCCTATTGAAAACCAGCCACACAAGGCCTAGCCTTGGTTTGTGAGAACGATTCCAACCGCAAGGAGGATTATCATGTTCCAGTCTGTTCGTACTTTTCGTGTTTTCCAATTCATTGTCGCGGCTTTCATCGCCACAATCGCCCTGCAAGGCGCCGCCAAGGCGAATGATTTGTCGGGCTATGATAAAATTTATATCGCCCCCGTGACCATCGCCGATAGCCTCGCCAACCGCGAAGCCAAACCGATGCCACGCCGACAATCAAGCGATCGGCCGGTTTCCGAAAAAGACCTCAAAGCCAAAGCAGAACGCTTGCATAAAAAACTGCTCGAGCAACTCTCCGACAGTAAAACCATTGTTGAGGCACCCGGTGACGATGTGTTGACCATTGAAGCGGAAATCGTTGACCTGCGCTCCAATCGCCCGACCATGGCCGACTATCGGGCACAACCCAATCTCAGTAGTGAATCTCTCTATACGGGCGGCGCTACTATCAACTTCGTTTTCACCGTCAATGGTGATGTGGTGAAAACCATGGAGGAAGATTATTACGGCTCTTTCACCGATCCCTTCCCTACCCGCTCAACATGGGGCGATGCGGATGATGCCATCCGCCGGGCGGCACGCAACGTTGCCAAGGCCTTGAATTAATCAACACCCTGCCTGCCATTACAAATCGTAGTGGCAGGTCTCTCCGATTGACGGGCGTGATATTGAGACCCTGACCAATCCGGGAAATTGTTTAACCAACCGGACGGCCACAAATTGGCAAATATTTTCCAAAGTGGGCGTTTCTAATCCCTCAATCTCGTTCAAATAGCTGTGGTCGAGAATATTGCGAATAGAGCCGAGTGCTGCGGTAATGTCGGCGAAGTCTGCGACCCAGCCATTTTCATCCGGCTCGCCCTCAATTTCCACATCAAGCTGGAACGAATGGCCATGCAAGCGCTTATAGGGGCGTTCCTCGCTGTCCACATGCAGATGGTGGGCAGCGTCGAAAGTCACTGATTTTACGATACGCATGGTCACGTTTTATCCTTCACCTTGTTGGGGATCAGCGAATGCCAATAATTTTATGGTTTTGCAAGGATAATCGCCATTGGGGGTGGGCTTGGCAATAACGCACGGCCGCGTCTATATTTTTCGCCAAATCCGGCCCATCCATGGGTTGCAGATAAAAATAGCGAAATGCCAAGCGGTTGAATTGCTCTGGTCGTGCTTTTTCTTGAGGGTAGACCAGTTTTAGCTCGTCACCGGATGTTTGCACCAATGGCGCATCGGCTTTCGGGCTAACACAGATCCAGTCAATATTCTCATCCAAAGCCACCGTGCCATTGCTTTCTATGGCTATTTCAAAACCGCTTTCATGTAGCGCAACCACCAATTTATGGTCCAGTTGCAAACCGGGCTCACCACCCGTGCATACGATGAACGGTGCCTTTGCTGCCCCCTCGGTCGCCGCTTCCCAGATGGATAGAGCATGAGCCGCCAAGGCTCCGGGAGTGGTGAATTTGCCGCCCCCCTCACCATCGGTGCCGACAAATTCCGTATCACAAAAATCGCACACCGCTTGCGCCCGATCTTGGGCGCGACCAGACCAAAGATTGCACCCTGCAAAACGCAAAAACACCGCCGCGCGGCCCGATTGCGCCCCCTCTCCTTGCAGAGTGAAAAAACATTCTTTGACCGAATAAACCATTAGCTTTCATCATTTGGTTGGGTTTTGTGGGCTAAAAAATCTGACCAGCCTTGGGCACGCAAAAGGCACGCAGGACAGGTGCCACACCCCAACCCCCAATCATGGCGCGTGTGATGGTCCCCCCGATAGCAGGAGTGGCTATCATTGACGACCAATTCGACCAGCGCCGCACCGCCAATTTCTTCGGCCAAATCCCAACTTTGTCCTTTAGTCAGATGCATCAGCGGTGTTTCGAGTTTCATGGGGCGATCAAGACCAAGGCTTAATGCCTGCATCTGCGCATCGAGCGTATCTTGATGGCAATCGGGATAGCCGGAAAAATCAGTTTGGCACATGCCACCGATGAGATGGTTAATCTCACGGCGGTAAGCGATCGCCCCCGCAAAAACCAAAAAGGCTAAATTACGCCCAGGCACAAAGGTCGAGGGCAAGCCGTCTTGATCTGTGTTGATCGCCATGGAGCGGGTCAAGGCGGTTTCAGAAATTGCCCCAAGGCCGGATAGGTCGACCACATGGTCCGGGCCAAGGCGCTCAGACCAACCTGGCTTTATCGAGGGCAGGCGCTGCAAAATATCGCGGCGCACCTCCATTTCCACCAGATGGTTTTGCCCATAGGCAAAGCCCACGGTCTCTACATGATCAAAACGGGCCAAGGCCCAAGCCAAACAAATGGCCGAATCTTGCCCACCGGAAAAAAGAACCAGCGCTTTATTCATGGGGTTACCCTTCCAGCCAGAACCAATCTAGAGCGCCTTTTGGTCCAAACGGGCCGCGGATTCAAGCCGGGGCCGCCATCGCCCGGCCTCTCCTCCAAGCCCCTCCTCCAGCCCATCCTTCGATTAACCAAGAAAGCGTAAAATTGTATCAATCAGGGATTTCGTTGACGGTTTATTCATAAATTCTACCTATGGTTGTTTTTGTTGAGATTGCATGTGAGTAATGACTATCACTCCTCCCCATACCTGCATCGTGATAGCCGTAATCTCAATCTGGATGGTAGGCCCACCAAGCATCATCCGGTAATTAGAAAGCGCCGCAAATGTGCCCTGTTTGCGGCGCTTTCATATTTTGGATTGCCTTTATTATCTTGGACTTATGGGAAGTGTGCTTTCGATCGTTTGATGGTCCATTCTTACCCCTTCATCGGCGACATTTAACGCATTGAAGCCGAGGGCAAAAATCATACCCAGAGCATAAGCCCCAATGGTGCTGCCGCGCCGCCCTTCGCGCATATGTTCCGTCAAATGGGTCGCTCCCACATAAAGCAGAGCGCCCGCCGCCACGGAGAGCAGCATGCCGGTCATTTCCGGATCCACCATAACCAATACAAATTGTGATGTGACCGCGCCTAAGGGGGTGGTCACCGCAGCACCCACAAAGGCCAGAATCAATGCAAGGCTTGAAGGCACTTTGGACAGGCGTAGCAACACATAAAGCAATACCCCTTCGGCAAACTCATGGGTTACCAACCCCAAAGAAGCCATTATGCCAAGGAATATATTATGATCGAACAGGATCCCATATTCGAACCCGTCAATATAGGAATGAAACCCAATGGCCATCAATGACACCAATGCCCCTGCCGATTGATGATCGCCCCCCGTCGTCATGATGCTGTTAATGAGATAGAGCAATGAATAGCCGAGCAAAATCAGAAGGGGGGCAAGGGGGGTGGTTTTAAAACCTTCCGGCATTAAAAATACCGCTGTGGTGAGCAAAACCCCGGCTGCAAAAGCGGCCAAATAGGTGCTATTGCGTACCGCCCATTCTTCCGAGCGCCAAACACTAAACAAACCAAGTGTTGCAATGAGCGCCGCGAGCAGACTCGCCAGAACCGCTGGTGCAGCCCAGTCTATGCCAGCAATGAAATCCATACTTCCCCTAAAACCCCTCAATCGCAGAATAACAGGAGTCTGCGTCCCGCCGCACACCCATTATGGCGATAGAAGGGGGTGAAAACAAGCACAATGTGATAGAATAACAATCCTATAAAGGGCTGATAATAATAGCTAAAATTTTAATGATTCTGGGCCTAGCTGGCAGCGGCCACCTCATCCATGCCATCAAATTCAGCGACCAGATGGCCAGGCGCCACTTCAATCAATTTCGGTCGATATTGTTCGGCATCGGGATCATCGATCATTTTCGATTTCATAAACCGTAAAGACGCCCGCGAATCCAGCGGTGACGGCAAATCCCCTTCTAGCTTGATGCGTTCTTTCGCCCGTTCGACTTTCGGGTCCGGCACAGGCACGGCGGAGATTAAGGCGCGCGTATAGGGATGGCGGGCATCTTCATAAATCGTATCTCGGTCCGCCATTTCTACAACCCGTCCAAGATAAAGCACCATCACCCGATGGGAAACTTCGCGTACCACGGCGAGATCATGGCTGATAAAGATCAGCGACAGATCAAATTCATTTTGCAAGTCCAACAACAGATCAATGATTTGCGCCTGCACCGAAACATCCAAAGCGCTGACGGCCTCATCACATATCACCATTTCCGGTCGCAAAATCATGGCCCGGGCAATACCGACCCGTTGATTTTGTCCGCCGGAAAGTTCATGGGGGTAACGGTTGATCAAATTTTCGTTTAACCCCACCCGCACCAACATGGCCCGCACCTCTTCTTCCACCTTGCTTTTAGGCATGGTCGGGCGGTGTGTTTTTAAGGGTTCCGCGATGGAAGCCCCGATATTCATGCGCGGGTTGAGCGCGGCTAGGGGATCTTGAAAAACGATTTGCATATCTTTACGCAAAGCGCGAATTTTCGACTTGCTGAGAGCGGTTAGATCGCGGCCCAACCACACCACAGGATGTTCCGATCGTTTTTTGGTAATTGGCGCAAATTGTAGGACCGCGCGGGCCAATGTAGATTTACCGCAGCCTGATTCCCCAACCACCCCAAGCGTTTCACCGCGATGCAGGGTGAAAGAAACCCCGTCCACTGCTCGCAACGGTTTGCGTTTGGGGAAAATGCCCCCGCCAACGGTGATGGGAAATTGCACCCGCACGTCATTGACCTCAAGTAAGGTCTTGGCATCCGCCGGCATGCGGCCCAACAAAGCGCGGCCCTCGCGATCCGGTTGATCGAGCCTCGGCATCGCGTCGAGAAGCATTTTGGTATAATCTTCTTGCGGATTATAGAAAATTTCATCGACAGTGCCGCGCTCGACAAATTCTCCATAACGCATCACCAAAACCCGGTCTGCCATGCGCGCCACCACGCCCATATCGTGGGTGATGAACACCAGCCCCATTTGCTCATGTTCGATGAGATCTGCCAGAATATCCAAAATCTGCGCTTGCACCGTCACATCCAGCGCCGTGGTCGGCTCATCGGCAATCAGCAATGCTGGATCCGTCAACAATGCCATGGCGATCATCACCCGTTGGCGCATCCCCCCAGAAAGCTCATGGGGATATTGTTGCAACCGCTTGCGTGCTTCCGGGATGCGGACCAATTCCAACTTTTCAACCATACGCTCCACGGCCTGCGGTCCCGTCAGCCCCTTATGAATACGCAGCACTTCGCCCAATTGGGTACCAATGCGCATATGCGGGGTAAGCGAGGTCAGCGGGTCTTGAAAAATCATCGCGATGTCATTGCCGCGAATAGAGCGCAAGTTCCGGGTCTTTTTTTTCAGCAAATCCTCACCCCGGAACAGCGCTTCACCGCCCGTGGTACCATTGGCCGCCAATAGCCCCATGGCCGCAAGACAGGTTTGACTTTTGCCGGAACCGGATTCACCCACAATAGCGACGCATTCGCCCTGTTGAACATCAAACGAGATGCCTTTGACCGCATGTACGGTGCCATCTGGGGTGGAGAAATCCACAACAAGATCTTTTACACGCAAAAGGGCAGGAGTAGTGAAGGCCATATATTTTTTACACGCTTGCAACAATTTATCCCCAATCACTCAGCCTTGCGCCGATTTGGGAAAAGAGGCTGCACCTTGCCTAAAATCTTCGACAAAATAAAGGCAGGTTTCCCCTAAAATACTGGCTTTCCTCGCGACTTTAGTCCAATATGAAAAAGCTGAGGGGATTTAGATGGCGTAGACACACCAAATGAGGAGAACAGGCTATGACCCAAACATCACGCCCCCAAATCACCAAAATAAATGGGCAAAACACAAAGCCCCACCGCCTATGGCTGCTTGGAACGGTTCTTGTGACCGGTCTGCTCTTGGCCGCCTGCGAAACCCCTGCCGCCACGGCCAAGGATGAAGCCACGGCCAAGCCGGATCCGCGCCAAGGCAAAGAGGTGGGACAACTCTGCTTTACCGGATCCATCAACGGGTTTGATGTGATCGATAAAAAGCATGTGGTGTTGCGCAAAAATGTGTCCAGCAAATTTCTGGTAGAGTTGACCGGCATCTGCACCAACCTGTCTCGGGCACAAGCGATAAAGGTTGATTCAAATTCCTCTTGCCTGCGTCGTGGCGATTATTTGCTGGTCTCGGATTCCGTATTTTTTGTCGATAATGCCGGCGGTATGGGAATTGAATCCTGCCCGGTGCGGCGCATTTACGAATGGAACGACAAAACAAATGATCCGGACAGCGCAGACAAAGAAGAAGGTGATAGCGCCCCATAGCGCAATCGAGGGGATAATTCCCCCTCGCGACCCATAAAGCACCCCCATAGCCGTCTTGGGCATCATTATCTTGACCGACAATTGTCTTGAGCGTGATTGTCTTCATTGACGGATATGGGGGTGTGACGCCATTATAGGCACGGGAATTAGTCACCAAGAAAGTTAACCGGCTGGGGGTATCGCTCCGGCTGAAATGCGGATCGAATATGCTCTCACCTTTGCGTTCCTTGCCTTCTGTCTTATTGTGGGTCGCTTTGCTCGCCCTGATGCTGGCGTCCCAAGCGTTGGCTCAAAATGGCCCGACGACCACCAGACAATTGGCACTAGCCCCCCAAATCGACATTGGGCAAGGCTGCTTTCAGTTCAATAATGGGCCAAGCCCAACCTATAGCTGCATAGAGCGGATCAGTTTTAACCGCTCGATTGTCGGTCGTCGCACGGGCTATTGCGAAATAATGTTCGATATCGACCAATATGGGCGAGCCCGTAATATTTATGTGCTGAATGCTGAACCCCGTGCAGGCAAATTTGTCGGTGCCTGTCGAACCGCGCCGCGTCGCTGGCGCTTTACCCCCCCCAAGACCGAAAACAAAAGAGCCACAGAGATCAAAAGCGCCTATGTGCTTATCACCATTGGTCCCAACCCCGACAGGCTGGCTTTACCTTGGGAATTTACCCGCACCGCCCAAACAAGATTGCAATTAGAAGCGCAGGAAATTGAGGCCATTATCAACCGTTTTCAAGCGCGTCTGGAACAAGAGAAATAAGCCCATGCAACCGCTCATCCTGCCTTTTCACGGCAAGCAGCCGAAAATTCACGACAGCGCTTTTATCGCCCCGGGAGCGGTGATCATCGGGGATGTAGAAATCGATGAGAACGCCTCTGTCTGGTATGGGTGTGTCTTGCGCGGCGATACCAACGCTATTCGCATCGGGGCCCATTCCAATGTGCAGGATGGCACCATCATTCATGTGGATGAGCCTTCTCTTGGCGGCACCCCGGCCCTTATTGGCGCGCATGTTCTTATTGGCCATCGCTGTATGCTGCATGGCTGTACCATTGAGGATCAAGGCTTTGTGGGCATGGGGGCCACCGTGTTGGACGGGGCTGTGGTCGAGGGGGGCAGTTTTCTCGCCGCCGGGGCTTTCGTCGCCCCCAAAAAGCGCATCCCTAAAGGCGAAATGTGGGGCGGGTTACCCGCGCGCAAATTACGCGATTTACGCGAAGGCGAAGACAAGATGGCACTTATGGGGGCCGCCCATTATGTAGAAGAAGCCAAGCAGCATAAAGCAGCGCTTATCAACTTTAGCCAATAAACTATGCAATCAAGGCCGCTTCGGTTTTTGCTTTTACGTCGTCCAGCGATATGCCCGGGGCGAGTTCAGAAACTTTTAGCTTACCCTCACCCTCGATCACATCAAACACGCCGAAATTGGTGATGATGCGATCAACCACCCCGACACCGGTTAAAGGCAAGGAACATTTTTTCAGCAATTTCGGAGCGCCTTTTTTGGACGCATGATCCATCACCACCACAACACGCTTGACCCCGGCCACCAAATCCATCGCCCCACCCATGCCTTTGACCATTTTGCCGGGGATCATCCAATTGGCGAGATCCCCCTCTTGGGAAACCTCCATGGCACCAAGAATGGACAAGTCAATATGACCGCCCCGGATCATGGCAAAACTGTCGGCAGACGAAAAATATGAGGTGCGGCGCAATTCGGTAATTGTCTGCTTGCCCGCATTGATGAGATCAGCGTCTACCTCATCCTCATAAGGAAAGGGCCCCATGCCGAGCATACCATTTTCCGATTGCAAGGTTACATCCACCGTATCGGGAATATAGTTTGCCACCAAGGTCGGAATACCTATACCGAGATTGACATAAAACCCGTCTTGTAATTCTTGTGCGGCCCGTTCGGCCATTTGATTGCGGCTCCAGCCTGAAATTTTATCATTCATGACGCGGCCCCCTTTTCGCGAATGGTGCGTTGCTCAATACGTTTTTCAAAATTACCTTTGACGATGCGTTGCACATAAATGCCCGGCGTGTGGATATTATCCGGGTCAAGCTCCCCTACCTCCACCAGCTCTTCGACCTCAGCCACGGTTATCTTACCGGCGGTGGCCATCATCGGATTAAAATTGCGGGCGGTTTTGCGATAGATGAGATTGCCTTGGCTGTCGCCCTTCCAGGCTTTGACCAATGATAGATCTGCCTTTAGGCCGGTTTCTAAAATATAGGTTTCACCATCGAAGGTTTTTTCTTCCTTGCCTTCCGCGATTAACGTGCCGACACCGGTTTTAGTATAAAAGCCAGGAATGCCCGCCCCGCCTGCACGAATGCGTTCGGCCAAAGTGCCTTGGGGGTTAAATTCCAACTCTAGCTCCCCGCCCAAAAATTGTTTTTCAAAAGTTGCGTTCTCGCCCACATAGGACGAGACCATTTTTTTAATCTGGCGAGTTTGCAACAAAAGACCGAGACCAAAATCATCTACCCCGGCATTATTGGAAATGGCGGTCAGCTCTTTGACGCCGCTATCGCGCAAGGCGACAATCAGATTTTCCGGTATGCCACACAGGCCGAACCCGCCGGACATCACGGTCATGCCATCAAATGTCAGCCCTTCCAGCGCCGCCTCAGCGGACTCATAAATCTTGCTCATGCAGAGACCTCCCTTAGTCACCCTCTCTTACGCTGCCAAAAGCCTCTTTTCCAAGAAAGATTTTTCCCCGAACGGTTGGGTTTTGACCCAAGGAATGGCGAAAAGACCGGAAGCAGCTCAAAGCAATATTAGAGATTTTCGCTAATATATAAGGGGCTTGCGACATTTATCGCTAATATCTACTGACTATTTTCCAAAACCGATCATTCAATCTTGGTTTTCCCTAAAAACACGCTCACATTAAAGAGGCGGAAGCTCCACTGGTGGGGTTGCCAGAAACAGGAGAAATCATTGCCATGAGCGATAACCCGATTTCGGTAAACCCCAAGGAAAAGGGGAATGCCAACCTCATCTATATTCTTTATCTCGTCTCCATCATTGGTCTGCCGACCTCAATCATCGGGGTCATCATGGCCTATCTCGGCAAGGATGATGCCCCCGAATGGCTAGTCAGCCATTATAACAATCAAATCAACATCTTCTGGAAGAGCATTCTTTATGCGCTCATTTCCGTGGTGCTGATGGTGGTCGTTATTGGCATTTTAACCGCGCTGGTGACCCTCGTTTGGTATATTGTGCGCACGGTCAAAGGCATGCAGGCCCTATCCAAAGGCGAGCCTATTGCCAATCCCGGTTCTTGGGCGTTTTAGCCCTTCGGACGAGGCGAATTTCTATCCCGAAACCATGGGCAAGAGGCTGGGCACCATGTTCAGCCTTTTGCCATCGCATCGGCTGACTTGACCAACCCCCATGGGGGGCTGCATATCCTTCTCATGCGTACAGAAAACACCCCCCCGCCCGTCACCCGCCGCGAAGATTATACGCCGCCTCCTTATCTGGTGAAGCATGTCGCTCTCGACTTCCTGCTGGGGGCCAAGCGCACCATTGTAAAAGCCAAGCTGGACATTAAACGCAACGGGCAAGCCCCCGAGGGGGCACCGCTTCATCTTGACGGAGAACATCTGGACTTGCTCAGGGTTGCTCTGGATGGGGAAACGCTTTCCGCACAAGATTATGTGCTTGAAGAAAAAGCCCTTCGCATTGACCATGTACCGGAAGTCTTTGTTCTCGAGACCGAGATTGCCATTAACCCGGAAGCCAATACCGCCTTGATGGGGCTTTATCTTTCCAACGGCATGTTCTGCACCCAATGTGAAGCAGAAGGGTTTCGCCGGATCACTTTTTTTCCGGATCGGCCAGATGTGCTGTCCACCTATGAGGTGCGCATTGAAGCCGATGTTGCCCAATTCCCGGTGCTGCTGGCCAATGGCAACCCCGTAGATAGCGGTTTGCTTGAAGGGGGGCGTCATTTTGCCAAATGGTCTGACCCCCACCCCAAACCCTGCTATTTGTTTGCTTTGGTGGCCGGTGATTTGGCTTATAAACAAGACCAGTTCACCACTAAATCAGGGCGCGATGTCACTCTTAAAATTTTTGTGCAAGCCCATAATATTCATAAGGTTGATTATGCCCTCGATGCCCTGAAACGTTCGATGCGATGGGATGAAGAGGCTTTTGGTCGTGAATATGATCTTGATATTTTCATGATTGTCGCGGTTGATCATTTCAATTTTGGCGCCATGGAAAATAAGGGGTTAAACATATTCAATGCTGCCTGTGTTCTGGCCTCAGAAACCACCGCCACCGATGCCGACTTTGCAACCATCGAATCCATTGTCGGCCATGAATATTTTCATAATTGGTCTGGCAATCGCGTCACCTGCCGGGACTGGTTTCAACTCTGCCTCAAAGAAGGGTTCACGGTTTTTCGCGATCAGGAATTTTCCGCAGATATGCGTGAGCGCTCGGTGCAACGCATCAAAGATGTGCGCCAATTATGGGCGCGACAATTCCCCGAAGATGCCGGCCCGCTCGCCCATCCCGTACGCCCCGACCAATTTATCACCATCGACAATTTCTATACGGCCACTGTCTACGAAAAAGGGGCCGAACTGGTGCGGATGTTGAAAACTCTGTTGGGGCCAGAAAAATTTCGTGCCGCGACCGACTATTATTTCGATAAAAATGACGGATCAGCCGCCACGGTTGACGATTTTCTCGATGCCATGGCGAAAAAGGGCAAGCGCGACCTAACCCAATTTGCCCGCTGGTATTCAGATGCCGGTACCCCGCAGGTACATCTCAGCACACAATGGGACAATGGCACCTTACATCTCACCGCCACCCAACACACCAAGCCCACCCCCAACCAAACAGAAAAACCACCGCGCCATATTCCCCTAAGGTTGGCCCTGATTGATGAGGCTGGTGCCGTCAACCAAGAGCAAGTTTGGGAGTTGACCGAGGAACACCAAACCCTTTCCTTCAACGGTCTCGACACTAAGCCGGTAATATCGGCCAATCGCGGGTTTTCGGCCCCCATCCTTCTCGACCAACCGTTAAGCCTCGCGGAAAAACTACACCTCATCCGTCACGATACAGACGGGTTCAACCGATGGTCGATCGCTTGGCAATTACATTTGGATATTTTGCGCGATCTTTGCGGTGATCAGAAAATGGAAAATGCTGCACAGGCCCAATCGGCCTTTGCCGAAACACTTGATCATCTCTTGCAAGATCCGGATCTTGACCCGGCCTTCAAGGCAGAAATGCTCAAACGCCCCAGCCTATCCGATATTGCCCGGGCGGTTACAATGATTGACCCCGAGGCCATTCATATGGCGCGACAAAAAATGGGCACCATCCTGCTGACCCAGATGAAACAAACCCTATACCAAACCTATAAAAACCTGACCGCCAATGCTGATAAAGCCCCAGCCTATTCACCCAATGCAGAGCAGGCTGGAAAACGCGCACTGGCCAATGGTGCGCTGGCCCTATTGATGATCGACGAAAGCGATGAGGCCACCCATCTATGTCTAGCCCAAGCCAAAAACGCCACCAACATGACCGATCAAGCCGCCGCAGCATTGCTCATCGCCCTGTCGCAAAGGCCGGAAAGACAGTCTGTGCTCGATGAGTTTTACAGCCAATGGCAAGAAGATAGTCTGGTGGTCAATAAATGGCTCTCTTGGCAGGCCATGGGCGGCACGATTGACGATATAAGAGCTCTGTTTGACCATGATGCCTTTGATTTGAAGAACCCCAATAAGGTGCGTGCCCTTATCGGGGTTCTCGCCATGGAAAATCTTACCGCCTTTCATGGGGCAGATGGGGGGGGCTATGATTTGTTCTTTCAAACCATCCGAAAGCTTGATCCGGTGAACCCGCAAGTCGCCTCGCGACTATTGGGAAGCGTGGAAAATTGGCACCGATTGGAGCCAAAACGCCGCAGCCTGCTGGAAGATCAACTCCGCAAGCTCAATGAGGCCAAACCCATATCGGAAAACCTGTTTGAGATGGCCGCGCGGTTGATCGGTCCGGACGGCTAATTCTCGCCATTTCTGCCACTCTGCCACGTCTGCCCTATTGTTCGGTGGAAAACCCCTGAGATCTGTTAACCCTTTAATGGGTGACAGCGCCCCCCCGAATGGAATATGTTTAACAAAAGGTAAAAATGGGCAGTTCATGAGCGATCAGCAACGGCACGATCCTGTTTTCACCCCTTCTGCGCGTCATTCTTCCGGCAATCGGGCTAATCACCAGACCGATCACCGAAAGGCGGACAAAAGGGGCAAAGCCGGCGCCGGGATATTCCAACCGGGTGAAACACGTCGAGGAAAAATTTCCCCGACGGGACCTGCTGCTACGCCCAAAACCGCGCCCTCTCATCACCGATCCCATGATCATAGCCGACCCCATAATCATAAATGGCGGGCGCTTTTTGGTTCGCATTCACAAGCCGCCATTGATAATAGCATGTTGCTTGTGTTGGGTGGGCTCTTGATTGGCCTCGTCATGGCCCTGAGCATTGCCAATGCCCTGCGTGTGGGAGAAGAGCGCACCATCCAGACCCAAACCATTCTCACCACGCTGGTCACGGATGCTGCCGATGCCCTGAACAGCAAACGTATGCGCGCCCTTACCACGGGAAGCGATATTGGCACTGTCGAATCCAAACGCACCCTATCCCATTTTTTGCTTGGTCCCCGCACCGCCCTTTACGATTTTTCAGCCAATCGTGATTCCTATATCAGCACCGATATGGGGGGGCTCTATCGCTTGCGCCCATCGGCCCTAGAGGGGTTGGATGTTTCACGCAGCGGCAATTTGATCGTTGATGCGGCTGCTGTCGGAGCACGACACAAGGGCAAAATCCGCATGGCGTGGCGCCCCATGGATGATGGGCGGCTTGTGGTAGGATTAAGCCCTGCCCGTGACATCTATAACCGTCCGCCTGCATGGATTCCCTACGCCCTTGGCAATATCGCCCTGTTGGCAGCCATTTTCTCTCTATTCCTACTATTTCGGCGACAACATCAAACCATCCAACATTTGCAACGGGCTATT
>JALWRV010000308.1 GCA_027080545.1 Parvularculaceae bacterium | reverse complement strand
ATTTGGTGGGGCACAGGATCCGTTGGATGTGAGTGGGGCATTACGAGAAGTTTTTGCTTCCTATAGCGAACATCCCGAAGGGTTGCTTAAAACCCAATTAGGGCTTTGGCAGGATTTCTCCCAATTATGGGCTGAAGCCAGTAAGGCCGCTCTGGGGGCCTCCACCAGCCCCGTGATCGAACCGGAAGCCGGTGATCGGCGTTTTAATCACGAAGCCTGGCAACGAAACCCAACTCTGAATTTCATCAAACAATCCTATCTTATAACCTGCAAATGGATGAAACATTCTGTGCTCGCCGCCGCCGAGGTGGAGCCACACACCAAAGCGCGCGCCTTGTTTCATATCGAACAGCTATTGTCGGCTCTGTCTCCTACCAATTTTCCCGGCACCAACCCGGAAGTGATGGAAGAAACTTTACGCACTCAGGGACAAAATTTGCAACGTGGTATGCAGCAAATGATTGAGGATTTCGAGCGCGGCCATGGTGAGCTGGCCATGAGCCAAGCTGATATGACCGCCTATGAGGTTGGACGCAATATTGCTACCACGAAGGGCAAGGTTGTTTTTCAAAATGATATTTTGCAGCTCATCCAATATAATCCGACAACGGAAAATGTTGCCGAGCGACCTTTGCTTATCTTTCCCCCATGGATCAATAAATTTTATATTCTGGACCTACAACCGGAAAACTCCTTAATTCGCTGGTGTGTGGACCAAGGGCGCACGGTTTTTGTCTGTTCGTGGGTTAATCCAGGCCCTGATATGGCGGACTATGATTTTGTTGACTATATGCGGTTGGGTATTTTTGATGCGCTGGAAGCCGTTGAAAAAGCTACCGGGGAACGTCAAGTTGACACGATTGGCTATTGTATTGGGGGCACCTTGTTGGCGTGCGCCCTAGCCTATATGGCTGAAACCAAAGATGACCGTATTGCCACAGCTACTTTCTTTACGGCACAAACGGATTTTTCTCAGGCTGGGGAATTATTGCTGTTTATTGATGATAAGCAGATTGAAAATATTGAAATGCAGATCGAGGCTGCCGGGGGTATATTGCCCAGCTCTGCCATGGCTCGCACATTTAATTTGTTGCGCCCTAATGATCTTATCTGGTCGGTCTATGTGGATAATTATTTAAAAGGTAAAGAGCCGAAAAAGTTTGACCTGCTTTATTGGAATGATGATGCAACCAATCAACCCAAGGCTTTACATTTATTTTATTTGAAGAACTTTTATCGGGATAACAAGCTATCCAAAGGTGAATTGGTTTTGGACGGGGTACGGCTTGATCTGGGTAAAGTAAAAATTCCTGTTTTTATGCAGGCCGGTTTGAAGGACCATATTGCCCCCTACCCGTCAGTTTATAATAGTGCCAAACTATTTGGCGGCGATGTGCATTATTTATTGGCAGGCTCCGGCCATATTGCCGGGGTGATTAACCCGCCTTCAAAAAACAAATATGATTATCGCACCAATGAGGCGCTACCGGAAAAAATTGATGATTGGCTGGCTGGTGCGATGAAAACACCCGGCTCCTGGTGGCCCCATTGGATGCGTTGGTTAAACGAAAAAAGTAGCGGACAGGTGCCCGCGCGCATGCCCGGTGATGGGGAATTGCCAATCATAGAAGAAGCTCCGGGCTCCTATGTACGGGTGCGCGGCGCATAAGCTTTGTTTTACTTTATTTATGATATTACAGTGCATAACCATTTTCAGCCGAGTAAATGTGATTCGAATTCTGTGAAATGGGTTCATACGCGGTGGTGTTTTCATATAAATAGTCACGGGTAAGGGGTGCCGCATTCTGTTTTTTGGCTAATTGCAATTGCAATACATTATGCACACCGTAGCGGAAGGATAGCTCGCTACAGATTAGATAAAATTCCCACATCCGTAAAAATCCCTCATCATAAAGAGCGATGATTTTATCGCGATTTTTGTCTACATTGCGCCGCCAATCTTTTAATGTCTCCGCATAGTGCAGGCGTAATATTTCTATGTCGAGAATTTGCAATCCGGCTTTTTCGATATGGGGTAAAAGCTCTGACAGGGCGGGGATATAGCCACCGGGAAATATGTGACGGTCTATCCAAGGGTTTGTGGCCCCCGGCCCGTCTGTGCGGCCAATGGTATGGATGAGCGCCACCCCATCATCATTCAGCAATCGAGCAATCTGCTGGAAATATTCGTGGAAATGAGGCACGCCCACATGCTCTAACATGCCCACCGAGACGATGCGATCATAACGCTTCGAGAGATGACGATAATCTTGCAAGGCGAAATGAACAATATGATCGAGACCGGCCTGTTTGACCCTTTGTTTGGCAAGCGCTAATTGTTCATGCGATAATGTTATGCCGTCAACTTTTACGCCAGACTGTTTAGCCAAATGCATGGCCATGCCCCCCCACCCACAACCAATGTCCAACACCTTGTCGCCTGTTCGTAAGTTTAATTTTTTCGCGATATGGTCTTTTTTAAGCTGTTGCGCTTCGCCTAAACTAACGGTGTCATCCTTATAATAGGCGCAGCTATATTGCATGTCTTCATCCAGAAACAGGCTATATAGCTGATTGCCAATATCATAATGGCGGGCGATGTTTTTTTTGGCTTTGCGCTCAGAGTTAAACTGGTGAATGGAGCGCGCCATCATACGCAAGAATGAAATGGGGGTTTTGCCATTATTGGGATCCACCAATCGGTTTTGCCAACAGAGGTCTAACAATTGATATAGACTGCCCTGTTCGATTACCAATCCCCCTTCCATATAGGCTTCTCCAAGCTGTAGCTCGGGATTGATGACGATTGAGCGCAACCATTTGTTGGACTGGATGGCTATTTTAACTGGCGGCAATTTATGATCACCAAAGCTTTCCATCTGCCCGTTCGGAAATTGGAGAATCAAATGACCTTTGGTGATATGATGATTGAGATTGCGGCTAATTATTATTTGAAAAAGTGACATGGCCCTAGCTCCTTGCTCGAAGGATTGCGGCCATTTACATTTGCAAAATCTCACCCCGATCCGAATTACCATGCAAATGGTGCGCCGGAAAAGCCCTCGAATGAATGAAGTGACAGGCTTCAAATGGTAACATTCATTGGAAATGCAATATAGATTAAAAGAAAGGCTATCAAATTTTAGTGAACTGGTGTGATTTTACCGTGATCGTTGCTCGGGCTGCACAAATATAGGTACAATAAAACCGGCCCTTCCCCATGGAAAAGCCGGTTTTGAATTTAGAGTATTTGTGGGAGTGCTAATATTAGCGTTTCGAGAACTGGAAGCTACGGCGGGCTTTGGCCTTACCATATTTTTTCCGCTCTACAGCGCGGCTATCGCGGGTCAAGAAACCACCTTTTTTCAAAACACCGCGCAGAGCCGGTTCATAATAGGTAAGGGCTTTTGAAATGCCGTGGCGCACGGCCCCGGCCTGACCGGACGGACCAGAGCCTTTAACCGTGCAGACCACATCATATTGATCTTTGCGATCAGCGGCCACAAGCGGTTGCTTGATAATCATTTGCAAAACCGGGCGACCAAAATAGTCAGCCTGATCTTTGCCATTGACGGTGATTTTGCCGTTACCCGGTTTAATCCATACACGTGCAATAGCGGTTTTGCGCTTGCCCGTGGCATAGGAACGCCCCTGCTCATCAATTTTGGGTTCACGGACAATTGTTTCTTCGGTTTCAACCACGGCGCCTTCGGCAGCGACAGTTTTGATTTCTTCTAAAGAAGAGGCTGTTGTTTCACTCATTTGAATAATCCTCTAGGCGCGGGAATTTTTGCGATTAAGCGCGGCAACATCGAACGGTTCGGGCGATTGCGCGGCATGGGGATGGTCCGGCCCGGCGTAAACGCGCAAATTGGAAAGTTGTTGGCGGGCCAACGGGCTTTCCTTCGGCAGCATCCGCTCGACCGCTTTCATCAAGACGCGCTCAGGGTGTTTGCCTTGGAGAATCTTATCCATGGTGCGTT
>JALWRV010000307.1 GCA_027080545.1 Parvularculaceae bacterium | reverse complement strand
TGCTGATCAAGCTAGCGCCGGAGCCTTATCGACATAGCATCGATCTCGAAACCGCTATTAGCGATGCGTACAAGGCGGGGCGCAAATATATCAATGTCGCTTCGTGGGTTTTGTCCGGTAAAGAACCTCACCAAGCCCTTGACGATGAGCCGAACGAGAAGAGATGAGTGATCCTTGGAACAAGGCCCCCTGTTAAGAACCGTCACCATTAAAAATGAGCGCGGCCTTCATGCCCGGGCTTCGGCCAAATTTTGCGCGATCGCGCAATCCTATGATGCGGTCGTGACGGTGACCTATGAAGGGGTTGAGGTGGGCGGCACATCCATTATGGGGCTGTTAACGCTCGGGGCCGGGCAAGGCAGCCAGTTGCTGGTTAAAACCGAAGGCAGGCAAGCCGCCGAAGCCATGGATAGCCTGGTCAAACTGGTCCATTATCGCTTCGGCGAAAAAAACTGATTTCAGACGCCAGATTTATGCCGTGGCAATGACCATGCGGCCCATAGGCTGAACCATGCGGGTATTTGAATCAGCAAGAAATTGGTAAGAGCAATAGTGTCAAGCGGCATACCACGATCAAAAAATATCACCATGTGATAGACCCCATGAAAGCTTGGCCACAAACAAGCAAAAAGGGCAATTTCCCGCGCGCTGTGATGTTCCCGCCCCATAGAGACAACAGCTAAAAAACCGCCCCCCATAATCAAATAGATCAGTCCCACATCACGAATGAGATGGCGATGATAATCCCCCATCTCGACAATGCCGGGCACGGTGAGATACCAAAAATGCGGTGCAAACAGCATCACCAATCCATTGACCCCATAGGCAAGGCCAACAAGCAGCAAAATATAGTGGCTAAGTTTCAAACAAACCCTCTATTGCCTTGATCTTTAGTCACCCTTCCATGCCGGTGGGCGATCGCCTCTGGTCAAATCCTTATAGCGTTTCGCCAACAGGCTTTGGCGATTTTCCAAAGAGGCCTCAGCCCCGTTGATAAAAATATGGGTAGGCCTTGAGGTCACCTCCAGCGGATCGCCATCCCAGATCACCAAATCGGCAATCTTGCCCGCCTGTACGGTGCCAAGCTCGCTCTCCAACCCCCAAATTTTTGCCGGGTTAAGGGTGATCGCGGCGAGGGCTTCTTCATGGTCAACCCCATTGGCGGCGGCATTCCCTGCCAATTGCGGCAGCAGGCGCACATTATGGGTATAGCCAATATCATTATCGTAAAAGGCCACCACCACGCCCGCATCCATCAACCGCGCGGCATTGGCCAAGGTGGCGCCCATGGATTCAAAATTTTCAGGCAGATTATCTGCCGGGTTTATGATCACCGGAATATTGGCGGCTGCCAATTCATCCGCCAGCCGCCACGCCTCTCGGGCGGAAACCAATATTAGTTTCAATCCATATTCCTGTTGCAAGTCGATAAGGCGACGAATATCCGGGGCGCTATTAACCTCTACCAACAAGGGCTGTTGGCCCATCGCCACCGGCACCAAGGCTTGAATGTCCGGCAAGCTCAACCCCGTATCATTGGGCCGCGAACGGAATGTGCCCGGGGCGCGTTGATAGATCAGCGCTTCATCAAGCCAATAACGCAGTAACGCCATGGCCCCGGTCTTGGTGTTGCCCGCGCGCCGTGCCCCCGAAAGCCCCATGACCGCACTTTGCGCCAAGCAATCACCGCTGATCGGATTGTCCGAGCCGGACAAATCCATCACCAAGCCGCAACCGCCAAACAATTTATCCCCAGGGTTTGGGGTGGTATAGACACGGGTGACGCCCCCAGAGCGCGATATCGCAATGATCGACGAATCTGTATTCAACGCATCGCTGGCATGGAGAGAGGCAGATAAGGGAAAGCCCCAATCCGGACTGGTTTCATTGGCGTCATCGTTCAAGGAAATTTCTACCAACCCCACCGATGTTAAGGCCGCGAACAGGCCGGGGGTTACGGGTTTACCTTCTGCATTGATCACGGTCGCGTTTAACGGTGCTTCTACTTGCGGCCCCACGGCGCGAATTAATCCATTTTCAATGATGATGGTGCCATTGGAGATGGTGCGCGGGGCATTGGTTGGACCGGCCAGATGAATTTCCGCATTGGTGATAGCAATGGTTTGCGCCATCGTCACCGAAAGAGAAAAGGAAAGGGAAAAAGCGCCAGCCGCAAGGATTGTAGCCGCTGATTTAAATAGTTTTGTCATTAGCGTGCTCATTGTCCCGCCCCTCCCAACATGGTGTTATCTTCTTGACCAATTTCAAAATCCGTACGCGGACTGGTAGACGGGTCAGACCGATCATACATCAACGCCCCATCGATAAATACCAAATCAGCCTTGGCATAGACGGAAAATGGCGTGCGGCTCCACACCACAATATCGGCCATTTTTCCCGCTTCCAATGTGCCAACCTTATCTTCGATATGCAGCGCCTTGGCGGGGTTTGAGGTCAACCATTTTATCGCCTCGCGTTCGGGAATATCGATACCGAGATTGCGCCCGTCCGCCATGGCTTTGGCGGCTTCTTGATTGAGCCGTTGAATACCGACACCTGAATCCGAATGAATAATCGCACAACCGTTTGGTTGATTATGGATAAGCGCTGCATTTTCGCGCACGCTATCATAGGCTTCTAATTTAAAGCCCCACCAATCAGCCCAGACCGCAGCACACACCCCTTCTTCGGCGAGGCGGTCGGCAATTTTATAGCCTTCAACTACGTGGTGAAAGGCCGAAACCTTATAACCAAACTCTTTGGCCATATCCAAAACCTGCACCATCTCGTCACCGCGATAGCAGTGCATATTGACAAACAAATCGCCCGACAAGACACCGGCCAGGGTTTCCAGTTTCAAATCACGTCCCGGCGGATCGCCTGCGTCTTCACCGCTTTCCAGCTTGGCGGCATAATCATCCCATTTTTTCTTATAGGCGGTGGCCTCTATCCACGCGTTGCGATAGCCCCGAAAATTGCCCATCCGGGTAGACGGGCCGGAATTTTGATAGACCCGCTTGGGGTTTTCTCCGCAGGCCATTTTAATACCGTAAGGAGCCCCGGGAAATTTCATTTCCTGCACCGTTCGCGCGGGCACATTTTTCAATGTCACCGAACGACCGCCAAATAGGTTGGCCGATCCGGGGAGAATTTGTAAGGCCGTGATGCCCCCCGCCAAAGCCCGGGTAAAGCCGGGATCGTGAGGCCATACGGAATGTTCCGCCCACACACCGGCCGTATTGGGGGCGGTGGCCTCATTCCCATCGGACATGGAAGAAAAGCCCGGAGACGGATAGACCCCCAAATGGGAGTGGGCGTCGATGATCCCCGGTGTCACATAGCGCCCCTTGGCATCAATTTTTTCGCCCTTGCCCTTCGGCAGCTTGACCTCACCGGTTTTGCCCACCTTATCGATAACCCCGTCGCGCATTAAAATCGCGCCATTATCAATGCGCTCCCCATTGCCCAGCAACAGGGTGGCCCCTTCTATCAGGGTCGGGGTCGACGCCCAGGGCTGATAGGTGGAAGGATAGGGATCCGGATTGGGCAGGCGCGCCGTCACATCCTCACTTTCTTCCTTTTTGCCGCCGCCGCAAGCGGTCAGGGCCAGCGCCATGGCGCCGACAGCAAAAAATTTCATCCATGTCGCGGAACCTGTCATCATATCTGCTCCCAAAAATGCGTCTATGCGCAAACGGTCAAATGGCCATCACCCCGATAAACCCTCTTGGCGAAAAGGCTAGTCCATCCCGCCCCCTCAAGGCAAGCAGCATGAAATGTCGGTCTAGCGAACGAAAATACGGCTGGGCTTCAAGGTCAACCCATCCAATGAACAGACCCCTATGGCCTCTTCATGGGCCATGGCCACCACCACCGGCACTTCACCGCGCAAATCCCCCCGCACCCCGCTGGCCACGGGGGGCGCCAGCACCACCGATTGCCCCCGCTGTAGCTTTTGTGTCTCGACCCCGCCAAGGCTGACCGAAGGATAGTCCGCCAAAGCCGCCTCAATGGGCAGCAAGAAATCAACTAAGCCCTCCGGGTCCACCGCCTCGCGGGGCACATCGGCCATTTCATTGCCCGTCATCTGCGCAAAATCCACCGCCATGTCCTCGCCAAATGGCCCGACCCGGGTGCGCCGCAGCCCGGCGACATGGCCACAAGTGCCCAGAGCCTCAGCCATATCGCGCACCAGCGCCCGCACATAGGTGCCCTTGCCGGTGACCGCTTCAAAAACCGCATGATCCGCATCGGGTATGTCTACAAGCTGCAGAGAATAAATATGGACCGGCCGCGCCTGAAGCTGTGGGGGGGCCCCATCTCGAGCCAGATCATAGGCGCGCTCCCCATCAATTTTGATGGCGGAAAAGCTGGGGGGGATTTGTTCGATATCGCCGGTAAAGCTTGGCAAAACGGCCTCGATAGCGGCACGGTCCGGGCGTTTGTCTGATCGGGCGATAATGGCCCCTTCCCGATCGTCGGAATCGCGCCCTTCCCCCCAGCAGGCGGTGAAGCGATAGGTTTTCAACCCGTCTTGAATAAAGGGAATGGTTTTAGTCGCTTCGCCAAAAGCGATTGGCAAAATACCCGTG
Source organism: Parvularculaceae bacterium (assembly GCA_027080545.1). Lineage (GTDB taxonomy): Bacteria > Pseudomonadota > Alphaproteobacteria > Caulobacterales > Parvularculaceae > S012-90. Next base: position 10,470 of record JALWRV010000307.1, on the reverse strand, counting down.
GCCAATGGGTCAAGCGTGCCGCCATGGCCCACCTTTTGCGCCTCGAATAGCCAGCGCAGCTTGCCCACTGCTTCGGTTGAGCCGAAATCATAGGGCTTATCCAGCACCAGCCAGCCATGTACCTTACGGCCCTTTTTGCGCCTTCTTCCCATCCGAACCATTCTCCTCAATTGCCAGACGCTTTTGGCAGCAAAAAATGAGGAAAAAAAGCCCTATTTTCAAACTGTTGAAAAGCGATCGCAGCAAAAGACCGCCCCCATAAGGACAGTCTTTAAGGGACGGTCATCAAGGGACGGCCTTGAGGGCCGATCGTTAAGAGGCGGTCTTTGAAAAACCCTTCTTGTGCGAACAAGATCTAACAATAGAGGGGGCTCGTGGCAGCTTGACCTTTAAGCGCCTTCCACATCATAGCCATAAGAGGCAAGCAAGGCGCCCAGGCCATTGTCGCGCTCAATATCATTGATGACCTGCATAAAGGCTTTATTGAACTCTGGCGGCACCGGAAACCAATTTGTCTCACCGCGCCAGCGCATGACCAGCGTTGGGGCGCCTTTTTCCGGCCCGGCCCCCTCGGTCTCGCCCTGCCAAATCGCATAGCCCACATCGAAGCCCTTATCGGTAAAGCCCGGAAACAGCTTGACCTCGTCGCTGGACGCGTCTGCCATCTCCCCCTTGCCCCGCTCTTCAGATTCCCCTTTGGAGGCAAAAGAGCTGAGCTTTTCACGGCGGCGTTCAGCCGCTTGCTCATTTGGCTCCGGCAATTGATTGTCGTCGGACAATGTCTCTACAAAATCTTCGGTGTCATTCTTTTTCTTCCAGAAAAACATAATCTTATCCCACTTTACCTTACGAAACTGTACCCAGAATATCGCACGGGGAAACTCGTACTTAAAATAACCCGTACTAAGTAACCCGTACTAATCCACACATCGCCACGGCCTCATCATGCTGCCCCTGATGCTGCCATTGGGCGATCCCAACCCCCATATTAGCGAAACAATGGGCTTGAGTCTCGCGCTGAAACATAATTTTTATTTTAATTGGGAGGCTAGGGCCTCAGCCACGGTCCTTGCGGTGGGCTTCTGCCAACAGCGCATCAATATGGCTTGCCTCGTCGAAACTATTATCAAGGCGAAAGCGCAATTGCGGGGTGAATTTCAGCTCGATCTTGCGGCCAAGGGAAAATTGCACCTCCCCCGCCACCCGGTTCAAGGCTTTAACCACGCTTTCTTGGGCCTGCCCCCCGAGCGGCAGACAAAAAACGGTTGCCGAGCGCAAATCGGGGCTGGGGCGCACTTCTGAAATGGTGATGGAGACATCCCGCAAATCCGGGTCGCGAAAATCTTCCCGTTGAAAAATTTCTGCCAAAGTGTGGCGCAACAACTCGCCCGCGCGCAATTGCCGCTGGCTGGGCCCTTTGCCCGCTCCTGTCTCGGAATGTGAAAATCGTCTTGCCATATCAGTCAATCTAGGCGCGCGGCCGCACGGTTGCAATTGCATAGGCCTGAATAAATGATTTTATTTGCTGCTCTTGCTGTCTGGCCTCCCCCCGCGCGCCCATTACCAACTTTTCTTCATCCAGTACTAAGGGATTGGGGCGCTGGTGGTTACCATGCGCCCCATCGTCAGCGATTAAGAAGCCCCGATCTTTGGTTAGTCCGCCGCATCAGCCTTATGGTGAACAGGCTCCACATCTGCGAGGCCGAAAATATCCAAGGCGAAGGCATAGAGATGGGCGCGCTCTTCAAGCCGCTCAAACCGCGCCGCCGAGCCCCCATGGCCTGCCGCCATATTCATCCGCAACAAAAACGGGCCGCCTTTGGTTTCATCACGCAAGCGCGCGATCCATTTCGACATTTCCCAATAGGTAACCCGATAATCCGCAAGCCCACCGGTTGCCAAGACGGGCGGATAGGGTTCGCCTTTTTTGATATTGTCATAAGGCGAATAGGACGCAATCCATTCATAGCCTTCTTTGGTGCGAATGGGGTCACCCCATTCCGGCCATTCCGGCGGGGTTAACGGCAGGCTTTCATCAGAAATTGTGTTGATCACATCTACAAACGGTACCGCCGCCAACACGCCGCCCCACAAGTCCGGAGCCAAATTAAGCGCCGCCCCCACCAGCAACCCGCCAGCAGAGCCGCCATAGATGATGATTCTTTGTCGGCTGGTGTAATTTTTCTCCACTAAAGTTTCCCCGACACGCACAAAATCGGTGAACGTATTCATTTTTTTATCGAGCTTGCCGTCAAGATACCATTGCTGACCGCGTGCGGAACCGCCACGAATATGCGCCAATGCGTAAATGACCCCGCGATCGACCATGGAGAGAACCGATGTGGAAAAACCGTCAGGAATATAGACCCCGTAAGAGCCATAGCCATACAACAAGACCGGCGCAGAGCCATCGAGCGGTGTTGATTTCAATCGTAAAATCGTGACCGGAATTTCGGCGCCATCATCCGCCACCGCGATCATGCGCTCGACCACATAAAGATCAGGATTATGCCCGCTGGGGACTTCTTGTGTTTTCAACAAGGTTTTTTCGCCACTGGCCATATTATATTCGAATAATTGCTCTGGCTGTGACGGGCTTTCATAATAATAGCGCACGGTGTCAGTGTCATATTCATAGCCTGAAGAATAGCTCACCGAAAAGGCGGGTTGGTCAAAATTAATCTCCCGCTCATTGCCTTCATAATCGGCTATAATGATTCTGGGGCGCGCATCTTTGCGCTCAGAGCGGACCATATAATCTTTAAATGTGGTGAGGTCGGAAATCATGGTGCCCGGCTCATAGGGTAAAACATCCACCCAATTTTCGCGACCCGTTGCATCAACCGGGGTTTTCATAATTTTAAAATCAACCGCCCCATCGCGATTGGTGCGAATATAGAACCAATCGCCATGATGGCTTGGATAATATTCTTCTCCCGCTTGGCGCGGCGCAAAGACAAAAGGCTCGGCGGTTGGATTATCCGCCGGGATCATCCGATATTCCGTGGTTATCTGGTCACCAATATAGATGACAATAAAGTCGCCACTTTGGGTTTTACCAATGCCAATAAACATGCCGTCATCGGCTTCTTCGTAAACCAGACGGTCTTCGGCCGGGTCACTTCCGACCACATGATATTTCACCCATTTAGGGCGCTGATTATCATCGCGCTCTACATAAAAAAAGCTTTTGGAGTCTGCTGCCCAGACCACCCCACCATCGGTGCTCTCAATAGGCCCCGAGACCGTCTCGCCCGTGGCAATATCGCGAACCTCTAAGGTGTAATATTCCGAACCAAGACGATCGGTCCCAATCGCCAATAATTGATGATCGGGGCTATGCTCAACCCCGCCAATGGAGAAAAACTCACTATCCCCACGTTCCGCATCACCATCAAAAAGAATGGTTTCTTCGCCCCCATCACGCGGGGTGCGGAAAAATATCGGATAATCACCGCCTGTGCGAAAGCGGCTGCCATAGGCAAAAGCGCCATCTTTAACCGGCACCGAACTATCATCTTCTTTAATGCGCCCGCGCATCTCGGCCACCAAGGTCTCACGCAAGGGCTGCAAGTCGGCGGTCATCGCCTCATAATAGGCGACTTCCTTTTCCAGATATTCGCGAATGTCATCGCGCAATACCGATGTATCACGCAAAACCTCTTGCCAGTTTTCGTCTTTCATCCAGGCATAATCATCAACCCGCGTATAGCCTTGTTGGGTAATCTCTTTTGGCTCTTTTTTTGCCTTTGGTGGTGTGGGCAACGCTTGCTCCTGTTGTTCGTTTTTTTGTTGTGATGGCGCATCATCAGACGCTGGCTTATCGCTACACGCCCCTAAGGCCAGGCTCGACAAAAGGAAAAGAATAATAAATCGCATGGATTATGCCCCATCTTATCTTAAGTGATCGGCCCCATTGTCATGAAACAATTGGCCCGCAAAACAATTCGGGCCGAAGCCTAGCCTGTAAGCCCCCCAATAACCAGCCTCACAAGATTAAAAATAATTTCGCCCGGCCACCTTAAAAAAGGCATGCCGGGCGAAACGCCGGGAGGAATCAAAGGGTCGGGGAGAGAATGACAGGGGGAGGCGGCTCATCCCCGACCAGGCAAGAGAGTGTTAGAAATTCGCCCCCAGCGTAAACCATATTTTCTTGGTATCCGTAGCGAAGCTATCGGCATTATAATCGGCATATTTCAGCCCCGCATAATAATGCTCACCAAACTTCTTGGTCGCTTGCAAATCCAGCTCGGTACCATAATCAAGCCCACCAGACTGGGCCGAGAAATCATGGTAGACCGCATCAAATTTGACCCCTTTCAAGGGGCTCTCCCCCCCTACCTTATAGGACGCCAGAACATATACATCGTCGAGGCCCCCCACCGGGGTGGTCAAGAATTTGTCAGCCCAGCCGTTGAATTTATGCAAGGTAGCCAACGGAGTTTGGAAGGAAACCCCATTGTCGGAGCCAAGGCTTTCAAATCCGATTTTGCCAGTCCAGCCATGGGCGCTAACCCCCCCGGACAGATGATAATAGCCCGCCCGATAAGAATTGGGATTGTCTTGATAGTCTGACTGGGTTGCCACTTCAGCTTCATAAAGAAGTTTTGCCCCACCCTCGCCAAAGGCGCGCTTGCCTTCAAAACGCACGCCCCAGGTTTGGCTTGAAAGCCCGAACACAGGCGCGTCTTTTAAGTCAATCGCCAAACCATAGGCGGTGAGCTTGCCCCAATCAAAGCCTTCATATTCCGCATTAAAAATATGCGTATTGGTTTTCAAATCACCGAAGGGGTGATCGTCACCAAAAATGCGGTTGACATTCCACACATAGCCATAGGTTAGTTTCAGATCTTTGGTTGGCGTTACCACGGCGCCAGCCATGTCCCAGGTCTGGTCATTTTGCCGCCAGCCAACCGTGCCAACAAAACGCTGATTATTGAAATTCAGCGCCACGCGCCCCGCCATCAAGACGACATTTTCAAATCCCTTATAGGCCAAATAGGCTTGGTTTACTTCGGTGATTTCCGGGTCGGCCACAACCGGAAAACTGGTTGCGCCATTGACGGTTGAATTATATTCATCCGCCCCAACTTGCGTAACATTATCAAACTCGACGGTAGCCGTGAAGCCATTGAAATCACCCGTGGTATATTTCAAGCGGGTGCGCAGGGTCGAGGCATTGGCATCATTGGCAAAGCCGACCTGATCCACATTTTCAAATCGATATCGGAATGTAAGATTGGCCTTGCCGCCCATGATGGCCTCAGCGATTGATGACAGGGCGCCATCTTGTTCATAATCGGGTTGGTTTGTTGGTGCTGCCTGCACCGCCCCCAAAGACAGGACGGTGAGAGACGCTAAACTGCTCATGAGAAAAAGTCGCATGTTTCTATTCCTCTAAAATTTCTGCCCCCCGAATGGACTTAAACCCCTGTTCTTTGCTGCCATTGACCCAGATCAATCAGCGCCTATATTTTTCGTTTTTTTCAAATTATTGCCATAAGAAAGGCCGCCCTGACCGAACCTAAGCCCGGCCAGAGCGACCCTCCAACACCTGTTCAGCGCTTAACCGCGACGACGCACAATCTGATATCCGGAACGGAACAGATATTTAATCGGTGCGCTGAAAATATGTACCAACCGGGTAAACGGAAAAATCAAAAAGATCGTCAATCCCAGCAGGATATGGAGTTTGAAAATCAGCGGCTCATTAGCCACATAAGAGGCGGCATCGGGCCGGAAGGTTACAATGCCTTGCGCCCATTCAGCCAAGGCCAGCATGGAGGTGGCCCCTTCGATATGTTTTGCCGATTCCGGTATCGTCAACAGGCCTAAGATTAATTGCAAGAACAAGAGCAATAAAATCAAAATGTCCATAAAATGGCTGGTGGCCCGCACACGGGGATTGCCAAGCCGTCGGGCGATAAGGATGACCATGCCGAAAAAGGCCATGATGCCAAAAATGCCGCCTGCTGCCATAGCCAGAATTTGCTTATGTTCCGCCGAGATAAAAGGCTCATAAACAAAATGCGGCGTCAGCAGGCCAATAAAGTGGCCAAAGAATAAGAGAATAATACCAATATGGAAAAGATTGCTACCTAGACGAAATCCTTTTTGGCTCATCAATTGTGAGCTATCCGCCTTCCACGAATAGGGATCGCGATCATAACGCAAGATGGAACCGAAAATCATCGATCCGATGGCGATATAAGGATAGGCCCCAAACAGGAAAATATTGAAAAATTCGCTCATGACCGCGTTCCTCCATTAGTCAAGATCGACGGCCCCACAGGCGCCCTCGGTGCCCCCGGCGCCATGGGATCGCTGACGCATGTGCTGCAATCCGCCGCCCCGCCAAAAGCAGGGGGCTCCTCCCATTCTTTGTCCAGCGCATCCAATGTTTCTATTTCCGGCAATGCCGCGCTGGCGGCTTTGGCAATGTCGTCTTTGGAAAGTTTGACCCCGGAAATGGCCACGATTGCCTCGAACACAAAAGCATAATCGCTTTTTCGCCGCCGCAATTTTTCACCGATGGTGGCGATTACCGGGGCAGATTGTTCGAGTAGCTCCAGCCCTTCTTGGGGGGGGCAGATGGACACAAATTCCAAAAATAGCGGCAGATAGTCGGGCAATTCACCAACGCCGATCTCCAACCCTTTTTCCGCATAACGCGCCGCCAAATCCACCATCGCGGCGCCGCGAAAGCGCGATTCTCCATGCACATGCTCGAACAGATGCAAACAATGGGCCCGCCCCCGATCAAACAGCTCCACATATTCTTCTTGCGCATCCATCAAATCGCGGGCCGCCATCGCATCCATAAACCCCAACAGGTTTTTAGCGATTTTGCCTTTTAACACGCCCTCTTCTATCAGCACTTCTTGCAAGGCTGTCATTTGTGCCTGCAATTCAGCGTTCGGATAGGCCAAAAGGCGCGATAAAACTCTTAAACTCCTCATGACTTGCTCCCTTCATCATTCCAGCCATTGCCAGGGGTTTGAGCGTGAATGGCATTGCCATTCATGGTGTTGGGGTGGGTTTGCGCCCCGAACAGGTTTGAGCGCTGAATTTCACCGCCATCGCAGCCATTGCCGAAGCTAAAGCCGCAAGCGGATCGGGTGGCGAACGCCAGCTCGTGATCAAATGGCCCCTCACCGGCATATTCTTTGTGATTGGTGGGGATGACAAAACGATCTTCATGGTTGGCAATCGCCAACATGCGATACATGTCATCCATTTCATATTCATTCATGCCGAGTTGCTCGAGCACCCGAATATCATCATAGCCCTCGACGGTTTTAGTGCGCATATAGCTACGCATTCCCATCATGCGCTCTAGCGCAGAAACAATCGGTTTTTCATCTCCGGCGGTAAGCAAATTAGCCAGATATTGCACAGGGATGCGAAGGGATTTCACATCCGGCAACACCCCGTCTTCGCCCAACATGCCGCTTTCATGGGCCGATTGAATGGGAGACAGTGGCGGCACATACCAAACCATGGGCAAGGTGCGATATTCAGGGTGGAGCGGGAATGCAATTTTCCAATCCATCGCCATCTTGTAGACCGGTGATGCTTTTGCCGCTTCCAACCAACTATCCGGCACACCATCTTCGCGCGCTTGCTTGATCACCTCTGGATCATTGGGATCTAAGAACAGATCACATTGAGCCTGATAGAGGTCTTGTTCATCGGGGGCCGCGGCGGCTTCTTCGATTTTATCCGCATCATAGAGCAACACCCCAAGATAGCGGATGCGCCCAACGCAGGTTTCCGAACATACTGTCGGCTCGCCCGCTTCTAAGCGTGGATAGCAAAATGTGCATTTTTCCGATTTACCGGACTGCCAGTTAAAATAGATTTTCTTATAGGGACAACCCGAGACGCACATGCGCCAACCGCGACATTTGTCCTGGTCAATCAGCACCACACCATCTTCTTCGCGCTTGTAAATGGCACCAGAAGGGCAAGAGGCCACGCAGGCCGGATTCAAACAATGCTCGCACAGGCGGGGCAAATACATCATAAATGTATTTTCAAATTCCCCATACATTTGCTCTTGCATTTTGCGGAAATTATAATCACCACGCCGCTTATCGAACTCGCCGCCAAGAATTTCTTCCCAGTTGACGCCCCAATCCGGCTTATCTTTATAATTACCGGTAATGACCGATTTCATCCTTGCCGTGGGGGTGGTTCGGCTTTCCTTGGCCGTTTTCAAATGTTCATATTCAAACGTATAGGGATCATAATAATCATCAATTTCCGGCAAGTTTGGATTGGCAAAAATATTGGCCAATAAAGACAGCTTGCCCCCGGCCTTGGGCCGCAACTTACCATTTTTGGTGCGCTCCCATCCGCCCTTCCATTCTTCTTGGTTCTCCCAATTTCGCGGATAGCCAAGGCCCGGCTTGGTTTCCACATTGTTGAACCATGCATATTCAACCCCGCCACGAGAGGTCCAGACATTCTTGCAGGTGATGGAACAAGTATGGCAACCAATGCATTTATCGAGATTCAGCACCATGCCGATTTGTGCCCGAATGGTCATTTCACGCCTCCTGTTTGCAGATCAAGGTTTATCGGCTGGCCTTCTTGATAAGGCTCGTGCATCCAATCCAGTTTTGGCGCTTTGCGCACGATCACGAACTCGTCACGGTTGGATCCGACCGTGCCATAATAATTAAAGCCCCAAGACATTTGTGCATAACCACCAATCATGTGGGTAGGCTTGACCACCGCACGGGTCACCGAATTGTGGATGCCCCCGCGTTTTCCAGTTATCGCATTGCCGGGGGTATTCATGGTTTTTTCCTGAGCGTGATACATCATGCTCATCCCTTCCGGTACGCGCTGTGAAACCACGGCGCGGGCTGAAATAGCCCCGTTGGCATTGTAGATCTCGATCCAATCATTATCTTCAACATCGATTTTCTTGGCATCGATTTCTGATATCCATACGACCGGGCCACCACGGTTCATGGTCAGCAGCAAAAGATTGTCGGAATAGGTGGAGTGAATACCCCATTTCTGGTGCGGGGTTATCCAGTTCAAAGCGATTTGCTTCGACTTACCCCCGCGCTCTTGCACGGCTGAATTGATCGCCTGCGTGGAAATGGGCGGCTTATACACACAAAGGCTTTCGCCAAAGTCGCGCATCCATTCATGGTCAATATAAAATTGCTGTCGCCCGGTAAGGGTGCGCCAGGGGATCAGCTCATGGACATTGGTATAGCCGGCATTATAGCTCACATGCTCATCTTCCAGCCCCGACCATGTGGGGGAGGAAATAATTTTGCGAGGCTGTGCCTGAATATCGCGGAAGCGAATTTTCTCATCTTGTTTCGGGCGCGCCAAATGGGTGTGGTCACGGCCGGTAAACGCGCTGAGTGCGGCCCAGGCTTTAACCGCGACTTGGCCATTGGTTTCCGGTGCCAAGGTAAGCACCATTTCAGCCGCATCAATAGCGCTATCAATGCGCGGCTGGCCTTTGGCGACCCCTTCTTTGCGCACGGTCTGGTTTAGCTGACCCAGTAATTTTACTTCGTCTTCTGTTTGCCAACCAATACCCTTGCCGCCATTGCCAAGCTTGGCCAGCAAAGGACCGACCGAGGTGAACATGTCATGGAGAGCTGGATAGTTACGGGTGACCTCAACCAGATTGGGCATGGTCTTGCCGGGTATCGGCTTGCACGCCCCTTCTTTCCAATCGCTAACCTCCAAGGCTTGGCCCAACTCTCCCGGCGTGTCATGCAGAATAGGCACCGAGACCAAATCTTTCTCGACCCCCAAATGGCCCACACATAGATCGGAAAATTTTTCAGATAGGCCTTTGAAAATCGCCCAATCCGAACGGCTCTCCCATGCCGGATCAACCGCCCGCGATAGCGGGTGAATAAATGGGTGCATGTCGGATGTGTTGAGATCGTTTTTCTCATACCAGGTCGCAGCCGGCAAAACGATGTCGGAATAAACGGCGGTGGTGGACATGCGAAAATCAAGGGTGACCACTAGATCCAGCTTACCTTCCGGGGCCTTGTCGTGCCATTTCACCTGTGATGGCTTTGGCGCATCGCGATCCCCCAAATCTTCCGCCATCACCGCATTGGATGCTCCCAATAGGTGACGCAACATATATTCATGCCCCTTGCCGGAGGAGCCTAAAATATTGGAACGCCACACAAACATATTGCGCGGAAAATTGGCCGGATCGTCCGGGTCTTCACAGGAAAAAGATAAATCGCCCTGAGCCAACCGGTCCGTGACATATTCTTTGACACTTGCCCCCTTCGCTTCCGCCTTTTTAGCAAAGTGCAAGGGATTTTCTTGGAATTGTGGGGAAGAAGGCAACCACCCCATGCGCTCCGCCCGCACATTGCAATCAATCAGCGAATGGTTTTTCCATTTTTCCTTATCTGCCAAGGGCGACAAAATATCATCGACCCCAAGGCGTTCATAGCGCCATTGATC
>JALWRV010000306.1 GCA_027080545.1 Parvularculaceae bacterium | reverse complement strand
CATCTGCCCATCATCATGGGCCAAAGTATAATCAATCGCCCCGATCCGGGAAAAATAATCCTCATCCAGCCGATATTGCGCCCCCTGCTCATGGGTTTGCTGATCCCCTAAATAATCCCCCAAAGCCCCCAGCAACGGGTCTAATATGGGTATGGCCGGAACCTGCAATTCCGCACATTTCACCTCTAAATGGCGCCGCAACGTGGTATCTGCCATGGTATAGAGCACAAGGCCTGGCGAAGCTTCGATCCGGGCCAAGGCCTCGTTTAATTTTGGCAAGGACCGCACCATGGTTTCTGCATGATCCAAGGGTTTGGCGTTCTCAAACTGGCTGGCGGTTGCTTTCAGCACATTATTGAGGGTCTCACCGGTTGTATCGGATATCAAATGAACATGGTAATATGTGGTGTTTTCCACGATCTATCCCTTAAAATGGTCTCGCCTCTTGCCTCAACCTCTCTCCCAAAACCTATAATTGTTTTCGCCCTTTGGGGACAAGTTTCCCACATTTTGGGGAGAAATAATCATAATCTTACCCCCTATGACCTTGGCAAGATTTCTATCAGGCGGGCCGAAAAACTTTCCCGCCCTTCCCCTCTTTTTTCCCGCCTCCCAATGGCGAAAAACTTATCCCCAAAATAATTTCCCCACCCTTCTACCCTTTTCCCCAAATTTGGGGATTTTTCATCTCTCCTCTCAAACAAGAAGTATGGCTCTTGGCCATACTTTAATCTTTCATTAACCATAAATAAGCCCTCGCCGGGGATATCTCGCCTCTTCTTTCTGGAAAACCCCAGCAATATTGCGGCCCTACCCTTTTTCCTCATTCCTCACAGGCTAATGAGTCCTTTTAGGTTTTCTTTTTAAGGGAAGGATGATTAAAGCAAGCGATTGCCAATCCTAGGACCCAACATGACCACCCAACCTCTTTTGCACGTTCTTTCTGGTCAGGCGGTAGAGCCACCCCCTATCTGGTTCATGCGCCAAGCAGGTCGTATTCTCCCCGAATATCGAAAAACCAGAGAACAGGCCGGTTCCTTCCTCAACCTATGCTATGACCCCCAATTGGCAAGCGCCGTCACCCTACAACCGGTAGAGCGCTTTGATGTAGACGCGGCCATATTGTTTGCGGACATACTTCTCATCCCCCAATCCATGGGCCAAAAATTATGGTTTGAAGCCGGCGAAGGCCCTCGCTTGGCCCCGGAGATCGAGTCAAACGGCCTTCAGGCCCTGGCCAAAACCCCGGATTTTTCCTTGCTGAACCCGATCTATGAAACCGTGCGCCAAACCCGCGAAAAGCTAAACCCGGCCAAGAGCCTGATCGGCTTTGCGGGTGCCCCATGGACGGTGGCAACCTATATGCTCCATGGCAAAAGCTCCAAGGACCCGTCGGCTCTGCGCAGCCTCTATTATCAACAGCCTGACATGGTGCTTGAACTGATAGAGCGCCTAACCACCGCCACCATCACCTATTTGGATCATCAAATAAAAGCCGGCGTGGACGTGATCCAGATTTTTGAAAGCTGGGCCCAAGGACTCCCGGCAGAGCTACTGGAAAAACTATGCCTTGCCCCCACGGCTAAAATCGCCACCAGCTTAAAACAAAAGCACCCCAACATTAAAATCATCGCATTTCCCCGGGGCGCGGGCAGCTTCCTCGCGGCCTATGGGGATGAGCCGAGCTTTGATGGGATCAGCATCGACACGTCGGTCCCGTGGCAATGGGCCAAAGATGTAATCAGCCCGAAAAAGGTGGTGCAAGGAGGCATGGATCCTCTTTTGGTCCGGGCAGGGGGGCCGGAAATGGAGCGCGCCGCCCTAAAATTAAAGCGGATTTTTGCCGATAGCCCCTATATTTTCAATCTCGGCCATGGCTTTGATCCGGGCACGGACCCGACCCATGTGAGCCATTTGATCAGCCTTATAAGGCAACCTCTGTAAATATCGTTTGAGAAAGAAAATGAAAAACTTCCTGTTCGATAACTATCTCTGGATAAAATCCCTCCACCTTATTTTCGTGATCGCCTTCATGGCCGGCATGATGTATCTGCCGCGGCTGTTCATCTATCACCATCAAGCGGCAAAAGGCGGGGAGGCCGAGACTTTTTTCATCAAGATGGAGGGCCGCTTGCTCCGGGGCATTCTTAACCCGTCGATCATATTGCTCTGGGTGCTAGGGCTTCTCATGCTCTGGCTTCAGGGAAGCCCTTTAATGGCCAGCGGCTGGTTCGGGGTAAAATTTGCCTTGGCCCTGCTGATTTCCGGCATTCACGGGTTTTACGCCTGGGCGTGCAAGAAATTCGCCCGCGGGGAGCGCCCCCTGAGCGAAAAACAATGGCGCTGGATAAACGAAGCGCCTTTCATCCTGATGATCGCCATCGTCTTTCTGGTCATCGTCAAACCGTTCTAAACCGGATAGGGATGTAGATAGGGATACTACCCGCGAAAGCCACCCTTTGACACAAACCCCTTTTGGTCCTATGGAAAGGGCGCTGGCATGTTCTTGCGCGGCCCTATCCCTTTTCAAAATTCCCGTGCCCTTGCGATTTCCCGCGCGGGCTTTCCCACATAACAAAAGATATAATCATGTTACCGTCCAAAATGCACCTTGATGAGCTCAAGGAAAAAAGCCCCACAGATTTGCTCGGCTTTGCCGAAGAGGTTGGCGTCGAAGGCGCCTCGACCATGCGCAAACAGGATATGCTTTTCGCCATCCTGAAAAATCTTGCAGAAAATGAGTGTGAGATAACCGGCGGCGGGGTTCTCGAAGCCCTACCTGACGGGTTTGGCTTTTTGCGCTCGGCCGATGCAAACTATCTGGCCGGCCCGGATGATATTTACGTGTCTCCGCAAATGATCCGTAAATATGGCCTGCGCACAGGCGATACGGTAATTGGCGAGATCAGAAGTCCCAAAGATGGCGAGCGCTATTTTGCCCTGACCAGTGTCAACACAATCAATTTCGACGAGCCAGAAAAATCCCGCCATAAAGTCCATTTCGACAATCTCACCCCGCTCTATCCGGATGAGCGCTTGAAAATGGAAATTGAAAATAAGGGCGGCAAAGATTTATCCGCACGGGTCATCGATCTTGTTTCACCTTTGGGTAAAGGCCAGCGGGCCTTGATTGTGGCCCCGCCCCGCACCGGTAAAACCGTTTTGCTGCAAAATATTGCCCACTCCATCAGCGCCAATCACCCAGAATGCTATCTCATCGTGCTATTGATTGATGAGCGCCCGGAAGAGGTCACCGACATGCAACGCTCGGTTAAGGGCGAAGTTGTCTCCTCCACATTTGACGAACCCGCCACCCGCCATGTGGCCGTATCAGAAATGGTCATCGAAAAAGCAAAGCGTCTGGTTGAACATGGGCGCGATGTGGTGATCCTGCTCGATTCCATCACCCGTCTTGGGCGCGCCTATAATACGGTGGTGCCATCTTCCGGTAAGGTTCTTACCGGTGGTGTCGATGCCAATGCTCTGCAACGTCCGAAACGGTTTTTCGGGGCAGCGCGTAATATTGAAGAGGGGGGGTCCTTGACCATCATTGCCACCGCCTTGATTGATACGGGCTCGAAAATGGACGAGGTGGTGTTTGAAGAATTTAAAGGCACCGGCAATTCCGAAATTGTTTTGGATAGAAAAGTCGCCGACAAGCGCGTCTTCCCGGCCATCGACATTCAAAAATCGGGCACCCGTAAGGAAGACCTGATCGTACCGAGCGAAGAACTGGCCAAGGTCTTTGTGCTACGGCGTATTCTCTCGCCCATGGGCGCCAATGATGCTATCGAGTTCCTCCTCGACAAATTGCGCCAAACCAAATCCAATCAAGCCTTTTTTGACAATATGAACACATAAAATAGAGACGAATACGCGCTTAACGGGAATAGGACGCATACGGAACAACCTAAAGCCTAAGCCCGTTAACGCTATTCAACAAGTTGCTAGACCGCAATCAATACTTGTGATTGACTAAGAAGTGAACGGCGCACT
>JALWRV010000305.1 GCA_027080545.1 Parvularculaceae bacterium | reverse complement strand
ATGATGATATCGAAATCCAGCTCATCATAACATTCATAAGGTTGGCTTTTGCGCAAATCCCATGGCACCCCGGAGCCACGCAACATGACGCCTGTAAAGCCCCATTCAAATGCCTGCTGACGGGTGACCACGCCAATATCCACATTGCGCTGCTTGAAGATGCGATTATCCGTGATCAGGGTTTCAATATCATTCATTACTTTGGGGAAATGATCACACCATTGATCAATATCGTCGATGAGCTGTTGCGGCAGGTCTTGATGTACCCCGCCGACCCGAAAATAGGCCGCATGCATACGCGAACCACAGGCGCGCTCGTAAAACACCATCAACTTCTCGCGCTCTTCAAAGCCCCAAAGCGGCGGCGTTAGAGCCCCCACATCCATGGCTTGCGTGGTGACATTGAGAATATGCGACAATAGCCGACCAATTTCTGAATAGATGACGCGAATCAATTGGGCTCGGCGTGGCACCTCAATATCGAGCAGTTTTTCAACCGCCAGACAAAAGGCATGCTCTTGGTTCATGGGCGCCACATAATCGAGCCGATCAAAATAGGGGATCGCTTGTAAAAAAGTTTTATGCTCAATCAGCTTTTCCGTGCCCCGATGCAAAAGCCCGATATGCGGATCGCAGCGCTCGACAACCTCGCCATCCAACTCCAGTACCAGCCGCAAAACCCCGTGAGCGGCCGGGTGCTGTGGGCCGAAATTGATGGTGAATTTACGCTCCGAAGAGGCCTCAGAAGCGCTGTCAGTGACTTCGATAATTTTGTTTCCGTCGGCCATTATTTTTCTGCCTTTTCATCGCCGGGCAGGACGGTTTTTGCCGCCTGTTTAACCGCCCCCTCCCATGGGGAGAGATAGTCAAAATTGCGAAATTCTTGGGTCAGTTGCACGGGCTCATAGACCACGCGCTTTAATTCATCATCATAGCGCAACTCAACATGGCCAGAGAGCGGGAAATCTTTGCGCAGCGGATGGCCCTCGAAGCCATAATCGGTGAGAATGCGGCGCAGGTCTGGATGGTCATCAAACACCACCCCATACATATCGAACACTTCACGCTCATACCAATTGGCGCATGGATAGACCCCAATGACCGAAGAGATGGTTTCATCCTCTCCCACGGGGGCCTTCACGCGAATACGAAAATTATGATGCAGGCTCAACAAATGGTAAACCAGATCAAAACGCTTCTGGCGGGTTGGATAATCAACAGCCGTAAGATCAATCAATTGCAAAAAGCGTGATAAGGCATCATCGCGCAAAAATTTCAACACCGGAGTGATTTTATCCGGCGAGACGGTGATAGACAGCTCATCATGGGCGGTTTCAACCTGCAACAGGTCAGCCCCCAATTTGGCTTCGATATGGTCTTTTAAATCGCGTAAATCTTCGTTCATGGATTATCATTCTTTTACGATAGCTTCGACTTAGTCGGCTTCAGCGCACAATATTTCCTTCGCGGCGAATTTTCTTTTGCAATTGCAACAGGCCATAGACCAATGCTTCTGCCGTTGGTGGGCAGCCCGGCACATAAATATCCACCGGTACAATGCGATCACACCCCCGCACCACGGAATAAGAATAATGATAATAGCCGCCCCCATTGGCACACGACCCCATGGAAACCACATAGCGCGGATCCGGCATCTGGTCATAAACCTTGCGCAAGGCTGGCGCCATTTTATTGGTCAGGGTTCCGGCGACGATCATCAGATCCGATTGGCGTGGTGAGGCCCGGGGGGCCAAACCAAAGCGCTCAATATCATAGCGCGGCATGGAGGCTTGCATCATTTCCACGGCGCAACAGGCCAAGCCGAAGGTCATCCACATCAGCGATCCGGTGCGCGCCCAGTTGATCACCGCATCGGCGGGGGCGGTAAAAAAGCCCTGATCCGCCAATTGGTCGGAAAGCTGATTATAAAAAGGGTCTTCCGCATCTGGCTTATAGCCCTCGCCGGTAACCCGCGAAAAACTGCCATAGGGGGCGAGAATCGAACCGCTGCCGCTGGGTTTTGTTTCTACCGCCATTCCAGCGCTCCCTTTTTCCACTCATACATGAAGCCGATAAAAAACACCGCCAAAAACACGAACATTGACCAGAAGGCAAAAATTTGAAAGCCGCGATCCGCCCCCAATTCTGGGTTAAACATCACCACCGCCCACGGAAACAAAAAGGCGACATCCAAATCAACAATGATAAATAGAATGGCCACAATGTAGAATTGAACATCAAATTTCATCCGGCTGTCGTCAAACGCCTCAAAACCACATTCATAGGTGGACAGCTTTTCCGTATCCGGCGCTTTCGGGGCGAGAACCATGGGCAGCAGCAGAAACAAAGTCCCCAATATGCCCGCCAATCCGAGAAATATCAGAATAGGCAGATAGTTTAGCAGAAAATCGGAACCGGCCATGGGCACTATCCTTTGGTCTATTGAAGGGGTCAGCCATTGGTTGAATTGGCTCCGTTTCTATCCGACATTGGCGGTCGGAAACAAGCAGATTCACCCGAAATCAGGAACGAAAATGCGCTTTGCCCCGGGCAAATAGGTCCTGCCCTCGGCGGGATCATCAAATTATATAAAAAACCATCCCCAACCCCTTCTGTTATTTGTGCTTTTGGGCTTTTATCCCCCTACCCCTTTAAGGATGAATTATGCGCCGCCCCCTGTCTTCAGCCCCCGCGAAAGCCTCTCAAATAGCCGGACTGATCATTGCTGGCGGCAACTCGTCGCGATTCGGGACAGATAAGGCCATTGTTCCATTGCACGGCGAAAGCCTTTTGGATTTATGCGTGCGCCGCGCCGCGCCGCAATTAGGCCCTTTGGCGCTCAACCGAGATGCCCGGTCGCCAGATAGTCGGGCCAACATGGTGCTGTTACAAGACCAACCCCGTGCTGGTCTGGGGCCTTTGGGGGGTGTGCTGGCGGGATTGGAATGGGCGCGCCAACTGGACCACATCACCCATCTGGCGAGCTTTGCCGTTGATGCCCCTTTTTTTCCACCTGATTATGTGGCCCGCCTTTTTCAACAGGCCAAAATGCAGCCAGACCATATTATCACCGCTTCTTCCGGTGGGCGTCGGCATTATCTGGCCAGCCTATGGCCCCTGTCTCTGGCCGCTGATTTACGCCAACGGCTTGAACAGGAAGGAGCTATAGCCGTGCGTGCCTTTATCGCAGATCAAAAATCCTCAGAAATTGCCTTTGATGACCAGCCTTTCGATCCGTTTTTCAACATTAACCGACCGGAACAAATGGCCATGGCAGAAAAAATCTATAGCCTGCTATGAGGGCAGCATATTTTTGATCGGTAAAATATCAACAAATGCGCCAAGAGGAACAGCCTCCGCATGGGCTGGCCGTTTGATCAGACAATTGGCGCGTAAAAACGGAGAAAGCAGTGAGCTGTCTTGGCGCGACAGAGGCACAACCTCCGCTTGCCCTTGAGCGTTTAAAGAAAAATCGGCCCGCCAATATTCTTCCCGCGCCCCTTGCGGCCCCATGGCTTGGGTGAGCATGGCTTTATATGTTTTATGGTGTGGCGCCCTATCGATCCCTCGCAAATGGTCAACCAGCGGTTTGACAAACAGGTGCGCACAAACCAAAGCGGATGCCGGATTACCCGGTAAACCCAACACATGCTTTGTGCCACCTTCTGTCTTTTTACGGCTATACCAAGTGGGTTTGCCGGGTTTAACACTGATTTTTTCAAACCGTTTCTCAAAGCCCGCCTTGGCAAAACAGCCTTTCATATAATCATAATCCCCCACCGACGCGCCCCCTAGCGGAATGATCAAATCCGCATCCACCGCCTCAGCTATTTTTTCCTCAATGGCACGAGGATCATCGCTGGCAATACCCAAATAGGTAACCAGACATCCCCACCCGTCCAATAAAGCCCGCAGGGCCGACGGGGTGGAGGAAATAATTTTACCCCCCGGCAAATTGGTCCCCGGCTCCACCAACTCATTGCCATTGGCGATGAGCGCTATTTTGGGGCGACGAATAACCGCAA
>JALWRV010000304.1 GCA_027080545.1 Parvularculaceae bacterium | reverse complement strand
GCAGGTTCACGCCCTCAGTAAAGGGGCGATAATATTGAAAACGAATGCGCCGACCTTCAAAATGGTCCTCCATAAGCCCTAGATAGTCAGCACTATTATGTTGAATGACAGAAAGTTTTTTCATGTGCAGGGCTAATCCTTTAGCGCTTGTTTGATGGCTGCAGCAAAATCTTGAGGCGTGATGGAAACCATACCGATAGAGTTGGCCTCAAAAAATTGCTGCACCACATGATCAATTTCGGAGACTTTCGCGCGGCGTAAACTGGCTTCCAAATCATAGATGATGCGCGGCGGGGTGATAAAAAAATCACCTGTGAGCAACACTTCGCGTAAGCGATCATTTTGCGCCCCTTCGAGACGCACAAAGGCGCGCACGGTACCGCCAGCGCTTTTATGCAGGCCGTGGCGAACATTTTTATCACGGCGCTCATCGGCAATCTCATCAATAAAATCCGAGGTTCCAATTTCTTCCATGTATAGGGTGCGGCAGCGTTTTTCCTCAGCCTCACTCACCGGGGCTTCGTAAAATGACAAGCCCAACCCTTCTGCAAACCCTTCACTCAATGCTTCTGCCACCTGTGACCAATCAGGCACATATCCCAACTCTTCGCGCAAATTGGTGACGCGAAGGGCTGCTTCTTGTAATCCTTGCTTGGAAAGTTTTTCTCGAGGCACATTCAGGGCTTTGAACATGACATCTGGATTGACCGTTCCCAGAACAGTGCCTTGATAAATCAAACTGTCGCCATCAAAAAAACCGCCAGTACCGGAAATTTTGCGCCCTCCCACTTCAATATCATTGCGGGGGCGAAATTTGGCTTTTATGCCGAGCTTAGAAAGACCAAGGGCCGCGGCTTCGCAAATAGCTTTGGTGATAGCGGGCAGGGTGCCGTCGGCGATGGCCTTGCGATTGCACACCAGCGCCCAACCCATCTGTCCGGGGTCAAGATAGATCGCCCCGCCGCCCGTTATGCGCCGCCCAATATCAATGCCATTGGCTTCGCAAAAAGCGCGATTAACCTCTTGATCAACAATTTGATGGCGCCCAACCAGTGCCACCGGTTTGAAATGAATAAAGCGCAAACTGTCGGGAATTTCTCCGGCTTTATGGGCATCAATCATGGCTTGGTCGAAGGCGATATTTTCCTGACCTTTGCGCAGCCCCGTATCAATTTTGCGAAAGCGTAAACCGCTCACAAATCCAGATCCTCAAATTCCTCGCCCAGCTCATAGGTTTCTCCGGGCTTTTGGCGATCTAGCTGCATCCGGATACGTTTCAGATCTGCTTTTTCCGGCTGGAAGGGATAGGAGGCAATGTCTGATGGCGGGCTATCGCCATAGGGGCGGTCGCAGGCGGAAATATCGTCGGCAAATTTGCCCGGGCAGCCAGAGGTTCTAAAGGCAATGCCGCTATCAATGATGGCATCCAGCTCTGCGCCGGGCAGACCAAAATCAGATACCCGACCTTGATCGTCAAATTTCATTTGATCAACCCGCACCCCGGCATAGTCAATGAGATAGCGGGCCAGTTGCACCCGGCGCCATTGGTCGCGGGGGGTGGAAGGCAAATGATCCATCAGCGAGCCTTGTTCCGGGTAAAAGCAGAACATGTGACTATGGCCACCGAGATCGACCAACTCTTGCACCAGATGGAGAATTTCCGATTCGGTTTCGCCCATACCGACAATGATATGCGCTCCGAATTTTTGCGGGCCAAATATATCTTTCGCCTCAAGAAGAATTTCCCAATATTTTTTCCAGCTATGGGGCGATTGCACGCCCTTGCCACGGGTGCGGTCAAACAGGGCAGGGGTTGCTGCATCAAGAGCCACGGTAAAAATATCCGACCCCATATCGCGCAATTGCTGCACATCCTCACGGGTCATGGTGGTGGGGTTTGATAAAATCGAGATTGGAATAGCATCCGGATCGACATGATCGGTCCATGTTTTTAAGACCGTTTTAGTATCATCATCGGAGCGCGGATGGGTAATCATGGAAATGCACATGCGGTGGAAGGGAGAGTTCTCGGGGTCTTTACCAACGGTTTCCGCAATTTGCGCCATGGGCACTGAAGGCCAATCGACGCGAATAAAATTTCTGTCCGCATAATCGCGTTCAGCTTCACGATGGCGCGCCAGCCCACAATAGGCGCAATTGGCGCGGCAACCTTCCGGATAGGTCAGCAAAATATTCAAGCAGCGGGTACAGGCACAGCGATACATATTACCCGGCATGATCCCCAGCGTGATGGCGGCGGCTGTTGAAAGCTGCACATATTCCGGCGAGGTCATGGACGGGGTTTGAATATTATTATTGGGCAGATATATGCCCGTTGGGGGCACATTATCCGCTTTTACCCGACCACCATTGCGCAATTCCTTCGGGGTTACAGCGGGTGTGCGCGGTTCCATAATTTCGAACGGATTATAATCAAGGCCATCCTTGGTAACATCACCGGGTTGGGCGTTTTCTGGTTTTAGGCAAGTCATTGATAAGATCTCCGGTGTTATCAGGTCCAATATTGTGGATAGGCAATCCACGCCCTGCGCAAGGCAGAAGGTGGAACATTTTTCTCTTGTTGGCGAATGTTTTTTAATTTTTGTCGGTGGGCGCAGGCGCGGGCCAAGGCGGCACCGAACATATCGTTGAGGTCATCGACATAATCATCCCCCGCCTCGGGGTCGCCATCCAGAAGAGCGATGGCGGCTTCTCCAGCCAGGCGCCCGGATAAAAGGGCCGAGGCAATGCCCGCCCCAGTGATGCAATTGGTTAGCCCCGCCGCATCACCGGCGAGCAGCACGGGCACAGGCCCTAGCTGGCCATAGGGCTTGACCATGCCACCGGCGGGGATGGGGCCACCGGTAAATTGAATAATGTCTTCGCCGACCCGGCCTTCTGCGATCAGCCTTTCATGCAAATGCTCCAGCAATGGCTTCAATTGATCACGATGATCGTGATCAAGCCCCAAGCCAATATTGGCCTTATCCCCTTTGGGAAATAGCCACCCATAGCCGCCGGGATAGGCGTCAGAAAGAAATATATCGGTTGCCCGATGGGGGTCCTTGAGGGGCACGGTGATCTGTCTGGTTTCCAGCAATTCCTCATTCACATGGCCTATCGCTTGGCCGACAATGGAGAGCGGCCCATCAGCCCCAATGATAATTTTAGCGCTTATCAATTCCTGATCGAGATGAATTTGCCCTTGTGGGGAAATTTGATCGATCTTCACCCCGAATTGACAATGGGCACCGGCTTTTCTTGCCAGCGAAACCAGATGCGCATCAAAGGTGGCGCGGTCAATCATGCGGCCAGAAAAATTACAGGCCTGATCCGGGGCATCGCACTCCACAAAGGTCAGCATGTCGTCGATCATTTGCACATTGGCGGCTCGCGCTGAAGCGACATCTTCGCCCAGCATGAGAGGGACAAATTCTGCACATTGAACCGGTGTTCCCGCTTCGCGCTTGCGATCAAAGGCGACAACCCGTCGCCCGGCCGCGGCTATCGCCCGCGCCGCACTCGCCCCCGCAGGGCCGAGCCCGATAATAGCCACATCAAAGACGTGTGCTGTCTCGCTCATGCAGCACTCATCTGGGTTAAAGGTTTGGCGGTGCCGAGCTTGATGGAGCAACAGGCATGTTCTTGATTAACGGGCCGACCAATGGCTTCGGCCACCCCAAGAGCGCCTTCTGCCGGAAAGGCGATACCATCAATGCCGGCCATCACCGCATAGGCATCAGTTATGCGCTTATGCATACCGGCAGGGCGCGCACAGCCCAGCAAAACCTGACGGTCCGGCAAAATTTGTCGCGATTGCAAAAAAATCTCGCCCACATCTTTGGTCGATGGCGTCGTAAACGTGCCCGGTTTGGCGTAAAAAGGCATGATGACCACCAGCACGAGCGCTTCCACCGGATAACGCCCGATCATCTCAAGCGCATATTGCTCGCCTAAAAGTTTGCCATAATGCAAGCCAATAACGATATGGGGAGAAATATTCATGCCCGTGGCGGTGAGGGCGGCGAGGGTGGCTTCAAAATCATCAACAGAGCGATCAAGATTATAAACTTGATTGATGGTTTCCTGAGCGCCAATCACATCCATCATTGCTGTATCAACGCCAGCCGCTTCCATGCGTTTGGCACTGGCTTCATCGGTCAACGCGGTGTGAATAGCGATTTGCAACTCAGGGAAGTCGCGTTTCAACCCCTCAATAATGGGAAAATAGCGGTCATAATTAATTTCATTGCGTTTATTTGACCCCCCAGAGAGCAAAAACCCCTTTAGGTCTTGCAACATGATCAGATCACGGACTTTTTGATCGAGCATTTCCGGCTTGGTGGCCGGTATCATGGGTTCTAAAATTTTCTTTTGGCAATGGTCGCAATTCAAAGCGCATCCGGCGGCGGTGATCGAAAAAGCGGGAAAAGAATTTTTACCACAGCCTTTAACGTCGCTGGTCTCAAACTCTTTGAAGGTCGGGGTAGAAAAACGGATAGGACGCGACAGGCTGGCGGTTTGCGCTGCTTCCATGCGCGCCACCAATTCGGCGTCGAACTCTACGTCTTCCAAAGGCTCCAATTCGCTTAAATGTTCAATCCAGCCCACATAACCTCCAGATATTAGTTTTTTCTAATGTAATATGAATAAGCTGCAAACAGGATGCAAGTATAAACTGGATTCTCGCCAAGGAAGGGTTTTTTCGGATGGGACCTACAGGGCTGCGAATGGTGCCCCAATTTTCTTGATTTCTTCGCGTAGGGGCAACGGGGCAGGCGGGCTGTCCTGTAATTGCGTGAGCCATTCATCTTGCACATCTTCTTCGTCCACGAGATCGCTGGAAAAGCCGCGCAAGATTTGTGTGAGTTCTGGCGGCAGGGGCGTTGGCATGGGGTTGGCGTTGAGAACCCCCCAAAGTCCCGTCCAATAGCGCACCGTGGTCCACGGATTATAGCCGCCCCCGCCCAAGACGACAGAAGCGGTATAGCGGTTTGTGAGTTGTTTTACTGTTTGCCACAGGGTTTGGTTGGTGAGCGTCATCGCTGACAAGGGGTCTCCCGCCAGCACATCGGCCCCGCACACAATGACAAGGGCATCGGGCTTGAAGATCTCTAGCTGGGGCCACAGGCAAGTCTCCATTAAAAAAACAAACTCTTGATCGTGTAGACCGCGCGGCACCGGCAGGTTGATATTGTTGTTATCATCTTTGCCTGCCTTCGCGCCACTATGGGGCCAACGTTTTTCTTCATGGATAGAAAAACACAAAACAGATTTATCTGCCCCAAAGGCAGCTTCCACCCCGTCGCCATGATGGGCGTCAAGGTCAATATAGGCGATGCGGGCCAAGCCTTGGTCTCGCAGAGTTAAAATGGCAAAGACCGGGTCGTTAAAGTAGCAAAAACCGGAAGCCTGATTCTTTTTGCCATGATGGGTGCCACCAGCGGGGTGAAACACCACCTGATTCTTGGCTGCGCATTGCGCGGCAAGAATGGAGCCGCCAACGCATGTAGAGGCACGTTCAAACAAGGCCGGGAAGATAGGGTTTTCCATGGTCCCAAATTGATAGCGTTCGCGATCCTCCCGCGTGACCTTATTATCGTCACAGACGCGGGCCAAGGCTGCCACATAGTCTTTATCATGGTAACGGGTGAGGGTTTGGCGATCCGCTACGGGCGAGCAGCGGAAATTATCATCCCCAAGCCAGCCCAAAGCCCGAGCAAAATTTTCGACCGCCCCGATTCGCGAAATCGCTAACGGGTGTAGGCCGGAAAATCCTGATTGCTGATAGAGCGGGGCGCTGATGAACAGGGGAGGACGGGACATGAGCGAAGGCGTCTTTTCTGCTGGCTTATTGGTAATATTGCAGTGCAGCATTAGCCCCTTTTGCCCCAGCTTGCAGGCTTATTGACTTTTATCAGAATTGGATGCACTTTTCTTTCAAAGTAGCGTTTTCTAATACGCTAATATAGTATGCGTTTGCAAGCGGTGTTGCACACCTTCGCTTGCCAAAGAGATTTGGGATGAGCGTCCTTTATCGGTGATAAGGTCTGAGCTATATTCAGAACCTCCGGTTTTGATCATCGTGAAAAAGAGGGCACAGGATAAAGCGGAATAAGGCGAGAGCATTAGACCTGAAATAATATCAGGCCGTAATTTTACAAGAAACAATGGAGTCACTTATGGCGGACGGAAATCAAATGTCGGAAGAAGCGGTCGAAAAAACCATCGGTAATGCGAAAAGCATGACCATCATAGCCACCAAAGGCACCCTAGACTGGGCCTATCCCCCGTTCATTTTGGCAACAACAGCCGCGGCTATGGATGTGGATGTGACCATGTTCTTCACCTTTTACGGCCTGCCGCTATTGAACAAGAAGCTAGACCTACAATTGGGTACGCTTGGTAATCCAGCGATGAAAATGCCGATGATGGGGATGCATATGGGGATGCCGAGCATTGTTGGTGTCATTCCAGGGGTCACCTCCGGGGCCACCGCTATGATGAAAAACATGATGAAGAAAAAAGGCGTTGCTTCGATTGAGGATTTGCGCGAGGCCGCGGTTCTGTCTGATGTGCGCATCATCGCTTGCCAGATGACTTTGGACCTGTTCGAGATGGACCCGAAAGACATGATTGACGGAATCGAGCTTGGTGGGGCGGCGACCTATATGGAAAGCGCGCTGACCTCGGATGTGAATCTCTACATCTAACCGCTTGATCTGCAAGGACGAGCTGTCTGAAAATTATGTAAATGCCCGAAGGCTGATAAACTTGAAAATGGAGTAAATTACATGGCTGATGCAACACTAGACGCAAAAGGTCTCAACTGTCCGCTACCCATCCTCAAAGCCAAAAAGGCGATTAAGGAGCTGGGTGTTGGCGGCACATTGGAAATCTTGGCAACCGATCCGGGGGCGATTAAAGATTTCGAAGCTTTTTGTCGCACCACTGGGAATGAATTAATGGAATCTGGAGAAGAGGGCGGTGTCTTCAGATTTGTTATCAAACGCGCTGCCTAATCAACGGCCCGGTTCCTGAGGGAACGTTTACGAAAGAACCGGGACGGGGTAAGCGTGTTCGATAATCGGTCTCGAAGGGGCCGGCTAAACCATCGGCAATAGCCGAGCAAAAGCGCCGAAAAGAAAGATAGGGAGTATATCAGGTGAGTAAATTGAAAATGATCAAGGCGACCTCTGTCGCTGTCGCGGCCTTGAGTGTCGCAGGTTTGTCGGGTGCATGGGCGACCGATGGCTATTTCCAGAATGGGGTTGGCGCACGGCATAAAGCCTTTGCTGGTGCCGGTACGGCTAATGTGACCGACTCTACAGGCATCTCCATCAATCCGGCTGGCCTTGTCCATGCGGATGATGAGTGGAACATCGCGGTTTCATGGTTCCGGCCAGACCGTGGCTATGTGGGCGCCGGTGGTCCGGGTTTTACGCCCAATGGCGACATTCCCGGCAACGAAACTGAGAACTATCTCATCCCGAACATTGCCTACACCCGTAAAGGGGCCGGCAATGGCACATGGGCTTTTTCTGTTTCCGGTAATGGCGGCATGAGTTCTGATTATGCTGCGGTTGCCAACCCGGCCTGCGTATCGCCGCCTCTGCCTGCCTCAAACGGTATTTTTTGTGGCGGTGAAGCGGGTGTGAACCTGACGCAAGTACTGTTTTCGGTCGGTTATGCGCAAGATCAAGGGAATTGGTCTTGGGGCGTGGCCCCGATCGTGGCGCTGCAAACATTTGAGGCCAAAGGGCTTGCTGCCTTTGGTGGCGTCTCCGCAGATCCGGCCAATTTGACCAATAATGGTACGGACACCTCTTGGGGTTATGGGGTGCGTGCTGGTGTCGAGGTTGAAGCATCCGAGAATGTGCGTTTTGGGGCCTCTTGGCAGTCAAAACTCTACATGTCTGAATTTGACAAATATGCAGGTCTGTTTGCCGATCAGGGTGATTTCGATATCGCCCAGACCATCAATGTTGGTGTGGCGGCTGATATGACTGAAAACTTCACCTTCATGTTCGACTATCGTTGGATCAATTATGAAGGCATCAATTCAGTGGGCAATTCTTCTGCCATTCCATTGCCTTTTGGTTCCAGTGATGGGCCAGGGTTTGGTTGGAAAGATGTCAATGTCTATAAAATCGGTGGCGAGTATAAAGCCGATGACTGGACATGGCGCTTCGGCTATTCCAACGGCACCAACCCCATCAAAAGTGGTGACGTAACATTGAACGTTCTGGCACCGGGTGTGGTAACCAACCATTACACAGCGGGCTTTGAAAAAGCACTGGCATCGGGCAATAGCTTCGAGTTTGCCATTGTCTATGTTCCGGAAGAAACATCGAACGGTATCGAAGTCACACCGTCCGGTCCTAATCCGGGCCACACCATCTCGCCCTATCTGAGCGAGCTTGAAATTACCGCTGGCTATAAATTCAAAATGGGCAATTAACGCCTGATGCGGATTTGATCAATGAACCCGCCTCCGTTCATTCGGGGGCGGGTTTTTGCTAAGAGAGATTCCTCCAAGGGCTGGGCGCATGCAAGCACCTAAATTCAGTAAGGAAAGTTTTCGACTGAGCGGTCGCCCAGGCTTGCGGGGCTTGACCTTTTTCATCAATGAAAAAAAATGGCTGTTTCTAGCCTTGCTCATCGGGCTCATTGCTTATCGTCTACCAACGCCGGAAGGGTTGACCCCGGAAGGCCATATTGTGCTGACGGTAACATTGGTTGCGGTGATTGTATTCATCACAGAGCCGGTGCCGTTGCCTTCAGTGGCGCTGATGATCATGGTGGCGCAAATAACTTTGCTGAAAATCAATTCCACCGAAGTGGCCCAAAGCCTGATGAGTGATTCGGTCTTTTTCATTATGGGCTCATTGATGTTGGCGGTGGCGATCATCAAACAGAGGCTTGATAAGCGCATTGCTTGGCTGATTGTTCGCATGACGGGCACAAAGACCACGAATATCGCCTTGGGTATCACGCTGGTTTCCGGCCTGATGGCATCGGTGATTGGCGAACATACGGTAGCGGCCATGATGCTGCCGGTGGCCTTGACGCTGATATCGCTGGTCTCGAAGGATCGTCAAAAGGTCAAGGGGCTTGCTGCTGTGCTGTTGTTTTCAATCGCCTATGGCTGTTCCATTGCCGGCATTGCAACGCCATCAGGTGGCGCACGTAATGCCATTATGATTGGCTATTGGCGGGAGTTTTTCTATGACCCGACAAATCCGGAAACATTTAAATATCTTGTTTCCTATGTGAAATGGGCGGCCTTTGCTTACCCGCTCTTCCTGATACAGGTTCCCTTTGTCACCCTCATTTTGTTGCGGGTGTTTAAGCCAGAGCAAAAACATATTGCTCGAGCGGTGGTGCGTTTGCGCGAGCAGGTTGAAGAGCAAGGGGCGATGAAGGCCCGGGACTGGATCGCCATTGCCGGTTTCTTCGGGACTTTGTTGGGGTGGATTTTCTTGTCGGACCAGTGGGGGTTGGGGACCATTGCGATTATGGGGGCCATATTCTTTCTTGTGGTCGGACTGGTGCAATGGAGTGATGTGAATAGCGGGGTGAATTGGGGGGTGGTGCTGCTCTACGGGGCGGCGATTTCCCTTGGGATGCAAATGAAAGATACGGGAGCGGCCCAATGGGTGGCCGATTCGTTTCTCAAGGGGCTTGCCCTTGTCGGGGTCGAGACCGGTATTGGTTTGTGGGCGGCGGTATCTTTGTTGACCACTTTTGCCACCAACACCATGTCCAATGGGGCGGCGGTGGCGGTGTTGGGGCCGATAACGTTAAACATTGCTGATATGGCCGGGGAAAATTCTCTGCGCATGGGTTTTATCACCGCCATTTCTTCGGCTTTCGCCTATCTTACCGTGGTGGGAACCCCGGCGGCGACCATTGTTTACGCATCCGGCTATCTAAAGCCGGGGGATTTTCTCAAAGCCGGGGTGCGAATGGTTATTCTTTCCACAATCTTGCTGCTTTTTGCTGCACGCTTTTATTGGCCCTTGCTGGGTCTGTAATGACCGCTTTCATGGACCGGAAGCAAACAACAGGGTAAAGTTCATTTATGGCTTTTAACCGCGAGCGATTTAACATTTTACTTTGCATCGATGGATCGGACGAATCTTATCGCGGCTTGCGCTATGCGGTGCGGGTCGGCAAAGGCAATGATGCCGATATTACATTGCTCTATGTGCGCCCTGTGGACAAAAGCATGGAAGGCGGTGGGTTAGAATTAAAAATCGCCCGAGAAAATATGCGTGAATGGGGCATAGACTTGCCGGGCATGGAATATCTTGAGCGTGCTCGGGAATTACTCATCGAGATGGGCTATATGAATGAGACGTGGAAGTCTGAAACCATCCATCGCGAGGTTATTGGCGACCCCCTTGGCGATAATATGGTCGTTTATTCCAGCGAGACAGGGGCGCAAATTCGTCTGAAGCTGATGGTATCGCCTTCCGTGGCCCGGGGCATTCTCGATGAATGTGAACTCAACCCTTATGATTTGACCATCATCGCCA
The DNA here is from genome assembly GCA_027080545.1 of Parvularculaceae bacterium. Taxonomy (GTDB): domain Bacteria; phylum Pseudomonadota; class Alphaproteobacteria; order Caulobacterales; family Parvularculaceae; genus S012-90. The sequence continues at coordinate 4,792 of JALWRV010000304.1, read as the reverse complement.
TGCAGGAAGAAGGCGAAGAGCAGGGCAAGGGGCATATTAACTGGCGTGTTACCCGCACGGTCGTGACGGAGCATCATGGGGCGGTGTTGGTGGCGCGGGGCATTGAAGAAAGCCATGGCCATCTCATCTGTGTGACGGCGGATGAAAAATCGATCGCTGCAGCGCAAAAAGACGCGGTTATGGCGGCGCGCTGTGATTGCCCGGTACATTTGCTATCAGTGGCGGCCAGCGCGGAAGATATTGCTGCGGCTGAATTGGCCATCAAGCTGGCGCGCAATGCAATCGAAAAGGCGGGTGTCGAGATTGTTGACGCCCAGACCGCCATTGGTGACCCGGTGGGGGAAATTATCACCCGTGGCAAGCCATTTTCGGTGATTGTCATGGCCGATTCGGATATTCGTGGCCTCCGGCGCTTCTTTCGCACCTCTGTGGCCTATGAAGTGCTCAAAATGGCCGATAATTCAGTGATGATCATTCGTTGATTTTCTCTGCCTCAGGGCAATTTGAATTTGAAATTCCTGTCGATTATGGGCACACTCTAATTTAGTAATATCTTATATGGGGGCGTTTAGGCCCCCATCGCTCTATCCGGCCCGTTGCCCCGAGGGGGTGGGCCGGAGCAGAGCTTTACAGAATTTGGGAGGGTGGCGCCTTGTCGCTAAATCCATTCGAGACCGTGAAAGAACATGTCGATCTGGCGGTGCGATCCGCCGACGAGGTCAAAACGACCACATGCTATATGTGTGCTTGTCGGTGCGGCATCAAAGTGCATCTAAAAGAGGGCAAGGTGCGCTATATTGAGGGCAATCCGGACCACCCGGTGAACAAGGGTATTTTGTGCGCTAAAGGTTCAGCCGGCATAATGAACCATAATTCGCCGGCACGGTTGAAGAAACCTCTGTTGCGGGTCGGCAAGCGCGGTGAAGGCAAGTTTAAAGAAATTGAATGGGATGAGGCATTGGCACTGGCCACTAATTGGTTGGCGGATGTGCGCCAGCGTGATCCGTCTAAACTGGCTTTTTTTACCGGGCGCGATCAATCACAATCTTTCACCGGTCTTTGGGCAAGCCAATATGGCACCCGCAATTTTGCTGCCCATGGGGGGTTTTGCTCCGTCAATATGGCGGCGGCGGGCCTTTATACTTTGGGTGGAGCTTTTTGGGAGTTCGGGGAACCGGATTGGGAACGTACGAAATATTTTATGATGTTCGGGGTTGCCGAAGACCATGACAGTAACCCGATCAAGGCCGGTATTGGCCAGATGAAAACCCGGGAAAATGCCAAATTTGTTTCCATTAACCCCAGCCGTTCTGGCTATTCGGCGGTGGCAGATGAGTGGGTGGGTATTCGTCCGGGTACAGACGGGCTGTTTGTGTTTGCGCTTATTCACGAATTATTACGGGCAGAAAAAATAGATTTTGCCTCGCTTGCCCGCTACACCAATGCCCCTTGGCTGGTGGTGCAAAACCCGGGCAGCGAAAATGACGGGTTGTTTGTGCGCGATGGTGAGGGGAACCCGCTTATCTATGATGTGCGTGAAGGCCATCTACGCAATGCCTTGGACGCGGATATTACCCCGGCGATGGCGGGTCGGTATGAATTGCCCTCTGGTGGCGAGGCCGTGCCCGCCTTCGAACTCTTAGCGCGTCGCTATATGGCCCCTGAATATGCGCCTGAGGCGGTGGCAGAAAAAACAGGTGTTTCGGCGGATGTGATAAAACGCCTCGCCGCAGAGCTGGCTGACGTTGCGTTCGAGCAGGAGATTGTGATTGATCAACCATGGACGGATGCTTGGGGGCGTCGCCATGACAAAATGATTGGTCGGCCGGTTTCCTTTCACGCCATGCGTGGTATTTCTGCCCATTCCAACGGCTTTCACACATGCCGCGCAATCCACATATTGCAAGCCTTGCTCGGCTCGGTGGATGTGCCGGGGGGGTGGCGTAACAAGGCGCCTTTCCCGAAACCGGCCCCGCCGGGTCCGCGCCCTGCCGGTAAAAAGGTCGCCCCCAATACGCCCCTCGACGGGTCACCTTTGGGCATGCCGTACGGGCCAGAGGATTTGTTGGTTGATGAGAAGGGTGAGCCTTTACGCATCGACAAGGCCTATTCATGGGAGCATCCCTTATCGGCTCACGGGTTGATGCACATGGTCATTCGCAACGCCTGGGCCGGTGACCCCCATGAGATAGATGTGCTGTTCATGTATATGGCGAATATGAGTTGGAACTCATCCATGAACACCAAAGGTACCATGGACTATCTCACCGATACCCATGCTGACGGCTCATACAAAATTCCAAAAATCATCTATTCCGATGCGTATGATTCCGAGATGGTCGCTTATGCGGATCTCATTTTGCCGGACACAACCTATCTGGAGCGCTATGATTGTATTTCGCTGCTGGATCGGCCGATTTCCAGCGCCCATGGCCCGGCCGATGCCATTCGTCATCCGGTGGTCAAACCGGATCGAGATGTGCGCCCCTTTCAAGATGTGCTGTTGGATTTAGGGGTGCGTCTCAAGCTTCCGGCTTTTGTGGCGCAAGATGGCAAGGCGAAATTCCCCGGCGGTTATTCGGATTATATGGCCAATCATGAGCGCGCCCCGGGCCTTGGGCCTTTGGCGGGATGGCGCGGTAAAAATGGTGAAAGCGAAGGGCGCGGTGAGCCTAATCCTAATCAGATAGATCGCTATATTGAAAATGGGGCGTTTTGGCAGCACCACTTCCCCGCAGATCAACAATATTTCAAAGCGGTCAATCAAAGCTATCTCGACTATGCGCAGATGATGGGGTGGATCCCCGACAATAAGCCGATCATTCACCAGCTTTATAGTGAGCCAATGCAAAAATTTCGCTTGGCGGCCCAAGGCCACGGCCCCCATCAGCCGCCGGAGCGACATCGCGAAAGAGTGGCCACCTATTTCGACCCGCTGCCCATCTGGTATCAGCCCTTTGAAGAAGATTTTCTCGAAAACGAAGATGAATATCCGCTTCATGCCCTCACACAACGCCCGATGCATATGTATCATTCATGGGGCTCGCAAAATGCATGGTTGCGCCAAATTACCACATGGAACCGCTTGTTTATTCACCATGAGATAGGCAAACAATTAGACCTGCAAGATGATGATTGGGTGTGGGTCGATAGCCGCAATGGGCGCATCAAAGTGCAAGTAAAGCTGGTTTGGGGCGTCAACAAGCAAACGGTGTGGACATGGAACGCTATTGGCAAGCGTAAAAAAGCATGGGGCCTATCGGAAGATGCGCCGGAAGCCACCAAAGGCTTTTTGCTCAACCATCTGATTGATGAATTGCTGCCCTCTCGCGAAGGGGCCAAACGTTATTCTAATTCCGATCCGGTAACGGGGCAGGCGGCTTGGTTTGATTTGCGTGTAAAAATAAGCAAATGCGCGCCACAAGAAGCAGGTGAAAGCGCACCGCAATTTGACCCCATCCCGCCCGTGCCAGAGGCTTTCCCTAGCCCTAAAATTTTACGCTATGGCAAAGATATGGCGGCAACCCCAGAAGGGACTGCGGTGGAGCCAACAGAATGGGTCGCCCATAAATCGGAAGTGGCGCAAGCTTTGGATAAAGATCGTGCGAAGGGAGAGCGTTCATGACCAGCCTGCCTAAAACACCACCAAAGAAAAAACTCGGTCTGGTGATCGATCTTGATATTTGTGTGGGGTGTCACGCTTGCGCGGTAAATTGCAAGGAGTGGAACACGGGTGGTCATTCTGCCCCGCTGACGGATATGAACCCTTATGGGGCAAAACCCAAGGGGGTCTGGTTTAACCGGATTCATTCGTTCGAGGCCCATGATGAAGAAACCGGGCAATCGCGCACGGTGCATTTTCCTAAATCCTGCCTCCATTGCGATGATGCCCCCTGTGTCACCGTTTGCCCCACGGGAGCCTCTTATAAACGCGAAGAAGATGGCATTGTGCTGGTCAATGCCGACATTTGTATCGGTTGCAAGCTTTGTTCATGGGCCTGCCCCTATGGTGCGCGTGAATATGACGAGGATGAAGGGGTGATGAAAAAATGCACCTTGTGCATTGACCGCATCTATAATGAAAATATTGAGGAAGAAAAACGCGCTCCAGCCTGTGTTACCACCTGCCCGGCGGGAGCACGCCATTTTGGTGATCTCAATGATCCAAACACAACCGTTTCAAAAATCGTCAAGGCGCGCGGCGGCATGGATTTAATGCCGGAGCAGGGGACCAAGCCGGTAAATAAATATTTGCCACCCAGACCGAAGGCCGCGGACCAAAAAACCACCGCCCCACGCATGTTGAGATATGAAGATGAGTCAACCGATGGGGCCGGCTTGCTGGCGCGTTGGGTCGACAAGCTGCTGTCATAAGGGAGAAGACAGGTGCATCCTGCAAAATCCGTGATTTTCTTTACCACCGCTTCGGGGGCCGGATATGGCCTCATCGCTTGGCTGTCCATTGCTTTTCTATTTAATTTGGTGCCCGTAGACTCGGCCTATGGCTTGCTCAGTTTTGCCATTTCTTTTGCGCTGATTGTCGGCGGTCTTTTGTCTTCAACTTTCCATTTGGGGCATCCGGAACGGGCATGGCGAGCGATGAGCCAATGGCGTTCGTCTTGGCTTTCGCGCGAAGGGTTGGCGGCGGTGCTTTCATTTGCGCCAATGGGCTTGCTTGGCCTTCACTGGTTGTGGCCACAAATAGAATTGCTCAAAACCATTGCGCCCGTGATGGCGGTGGGGAGTTTGTTTTTTGCCTTGTTCACGATCTATTGCACAGCGATGATTTATG
>JALWRV010000303.1 GCA_027080545.1 Parvularculaceae bacterium | reverse complement strand
GGCTAATTCATTGTCGATAGGCGTTTTTTTCAATATTTCAGGTCTGCACGGCACAAAAATTGTTAAGTATTGCGTAACGATTCACGATAGATTGCAGTAACTGTGCCATTTTGGGCATATAGTCAGACTGTACAGGGGAAATGCTTTTATGCTGGAAAAGCAATTAGCGGGAAAAAGTCGCTCACTCATCATTGTACCAACACTCTTATGTTTGGTCTTGGCTGCCTATGCGCTGCTCACAGCACAAGCGATTGGCAATCATCCTCGAGACGGATTGTTTGACGGCTTTGCGCGTCTGAACCCCCGCGCCGCCAGCACCGCCCATCTCGACAATTATGTCCTCATCGACATAGATGCGGAAAGCCTCACCCATATTGGCCCGTGGCCATGGCCACGCACCATGCTGGCGCGGCTGGTTGAGGTTTCCCAACAAGCAGGTGCCGAAGGCGTGGCCCTAACCATACCTGTCGATGGACCGGATCCCCTTAGCCCCGACATTGTCGCCAAATATTGGTTGCAACCGCAAAACACCAACGCCCCCAATGACACATCGAACGGGGCCATCGACAGCACCCATGAAACCAGCGAAGAAGCCGCCAGCGCCTTGATCAAAACCATTGCCGCGCTGCCCACCAATGATGTCGCTTTGGCGGCCGCCTTGAAGGAAGGCCCGGCTGTGATTAGCATCGCCGGTCAGTCCCGCGATGATTGGGCCGAAGTGGTCCATCTGGTGCGCACCCGCCTCAACCAACCTTCCACGAGGCAACAATGGTTGAGCACGCCTTCTTCTGGCGAACAGGATATCTCCGTTGCCTTATCAACTGTTAAAACCTCTGGTGGCCTAAATGCGACCTTAGCCGCAACGGCTCAACCGTCGATTGCCGCCTTGCCTCTCGACAAGGATCAAAAGTTCAGGCGTCTCCCCCCGGTTTGGAATGCCTATGACCGCGCCTTGCCCGCCACCGCACTGGCTATTGCCCTGATGCAACAACCCCAAGCGATGTTAATTCCCCATGATAGCCGATCCTCTCTAGCCGGGAAAAAACTTTCGGTCTTGCGCCTTGGCGAGCGCAAATTTCCTCTCGATCAAACAAATTCTGTGCGCTTCTATCCCCCGCGCCAAACCCAACTAACCACCATCCCTGCATGGCGCCTTTTGTCTACCGGTCAAAACTGGACAGGGGCTTTAGATGGTAAAATTGTTATCATCGGCCAATCGGTCACCAGTGATGCCAAGGTGCGCACCGCCAATGCTGTTTTGACCAAAACTGAAATTGATGCCTTGATGAGCGACCAACTCTTGTCCGGTGTGGCCCCCATCCGCCCCCCTTGGGCGGGCTTTCTCGAGGCCGCTCTGGTCATATTATTTGGGGTCGCAGCAATTTTTGTTGCCCTAGTTTTGCGCCCCGCCATTGCTACTGCGATCATTCTTACCACCTCTATTGTCCTTCTGGTGGTCGACTGGCTCCTATTCTATTCCAGCCTGCAACTTTTTGATCTTCTTCCGGCTATTTTAGCCGTGTTGTTGGTGCCTGTTTCCATGGTGGTGACCCATTTTGCCAATTCGATCATTCGCGATGATCATTTGCGCGGCGCCTTTCACGGGGCCTTGCCCACCAACACCATGCGCCATATTGGTCGGCCCAAAGGCACTGAATTACTGCAAGGCACGCGACGTCAGGTCACGGTTTTGTCCTGTGCGGTGCGCTTACCAGAGCGCGCCATGGCACAATTTGTCGACCGCCCTAATGATTTCATCCATTTCGTTGCCCAATCCAATGACAAATTACGCCGCACCATTCTCGATCATGGCGGCACCGTCGATCATGGCGAAGATGGCCGGCTCCTTGGCTATTGGAATGTGCCCGAAGAAAACAGCCACCATATCGAACGGGCCTGCGCCTGCGCTTTGGAAATGATCGATGCAATGGTCGCCCTCAGCCAAGATGTGGAAATGTCGATGCTGGCCAGCGGCACCCGCGCCAAAGTAGCTCAAGAAGAAAGCGCCTTCGAGCAAGGCTTTATCGAAATCGGCATCACCAGCGATGTTTGCTATGCGGGCCCTGTGGGCAAGGGTACCCGCAACCGCTATTCAGTGGTCGGTGCGCCGGTTGCTCTGGCGGGGCATTTGCGCTCGCGTTCACGTCTTTATGGCCCGGCCATCATCTGTGATGAAACCGTCTATATGGCCATGCGTCACCATTATGCCTTTCTAGATTTAGATATTTTGCGCATCAATGACGATCCACAAATCTCGCCCATCTATGGGCTGGTGGGTAATCCGTTCTTGAAAGCCAGCCGTGCTTTTCGTGAACTGGCCGAAACCCAACGCGCCCTTATTATCGCTTGGCGCTCCGGTGAATTTGATGCCGCCAACGCCTACCTTGCGCAATTAAAAGATATTCCGGGCACCAATCAATATTATGTAGAAATGTTTGAAAAACGCATAGCCGAAGCCAAGGAAAATAAAATTGCTGGTCGGCGCGCTGACGACCGCCCGTGGGATGGCAGCACCCAAACCATGATTTAACGAAGCCCCTGTTCGGCTCTCTACCTCTGTGTGCGAATAAGCCCGCCATCCCAACGGGTAAACAAGGCCAATCCCGCCAACAATCCCACGCCTCCCATCAGGCCCATAAAATCATAGGCCATCCCCGGCGCCTCGGGGGTGAACACCCGGCCCATGGCAATGGCAGCGATGCCGGTCATGGCCCCCACCCCAATGGTCGAAACCAGCGTCATGGCAGTGTTGGTAAGATTACCCGGCACGGCGCGGGCCACAAACTCCACCGTGCCCATATAGGTGGCGGCAAAGGTAAAGGCGTGAAGCCCTTGTAGAACCATCAACACATAAAGCGGCGGAGACAGACCGATCAGGGGCCAGCGCACCATCGCCGCTATCGCCCCGGCAATGATGAGCCAGACGGGATTAAATCGCTTTAGTAAAGGCTTGGCCTGATAAAGTAGAAAAATTTCACACACCACCCCAATGGTCCACAGCAAGCCGATGAGATCACTCCCATAACCAAGATTAGACCAATGCAATTCAGAAAAAGTGTAATAGGTGGCATGGGCCCCCTGCACCATGCCCGAGGCCAGCAATAAAAGAAGAAAGGATTTCGAGCGCACCAACCGTGCCGCATCCCCAAGGCGCGGCGGTCGAATGGTGCTGGTGCTTTCGGGTTTTACTTCTTTTAATCGATCAAGCTGGTGTAAGGGCAGCACTTTTGGAATTAAGAACGCCACCAAAAGCGTGGTCCCAGTGGCCCCGACAATCCACCATAGGCCCGACTGCTCTCCATAGCGGGTAATGATCACCCCGCCCAACAAATTGGCCAGGATAAAGGCGATGGAGCCCACCCCCCGCGATTTGCCATAGGTCAACAAGCCCTGCTTGTCCGCCCGCAACACAGCCGTGTCAGTTAAAGGCACAAGACAGCCAAAGGAAAACAGCATCAGCATGGCCAGCACAGCGATGAGAATTTTCGCCTCTGTGAACAACAGCAAAAAGCTGGTCGCAAACATCAGCCCCGCCACCGCCCGCAAGGCCAAGCGTTGATCGCGCAAACTTTCCGCCCACCACGCCAAGGCCGCACCAAGCAATAGGCGCATAATCAATGCCCCACCGGTCAACCACCCTATCTCAGCGGCACTAAACCCTTTGGCATCCAGCCAACCGGGAAAAAACGGAAGCTGCACCCCCAAAAACAAAAACTGGGCGAGATAAAAACCGGTATAAAGATGGGCTCTATTGTGTCGCATAAAGGCTTTGCAGCACGAAACGGCGCCCAAAGGCTAGAGGCCACGATAATTTTTCACCGTGCCCTAGACCATCAAACCAAGCCTCATGCTGAGCCTATCGAAAACCGCGACTTCCTAGGCCGTTGGCATTTATGATTCTGAATGAGAACAAGGCGAGAAATTGAAAAACCCAACAACCCTATCGCGCTGAAAACCCGTCTGTGGCGCTGCCTTTTGGCTCGGCATAGTTAGAGCGATTATTATCCGCTGCTTGTTGCGCAACCACATCGGCGGCTAGGCCTATGTCTGTCATGGTTTGTTGAAACGCATGGCTCAGGTCATCAATCTCGCTATTAGTGATGGGGGCCCCACGCTTGCGGGCCATTTTCAAACTCATCACATACATGGTGCGGGCTTCGCGCAAATTGGCGATGGCCGCTTCCATCAACACCACATCATCTTGGTTCGGCTGCAAGGATTGACTGGCTTGGCGCCCCATTTCCGCCACCACGCGCCCCCGGGCAAGAGTTTGGTCCGCATCCATCTGAATCCGCACCGCCAGCATTTGCGGCGTGACTGACAGGCTTTCAATATAGGTCGCGCAAGCGGCTTCCCGGCTCATGCCCGCAGGCTCATCCTTGCCAAACAACAGATTAACCAGCCTAGCACTGGGCTTATGGGAGGATACTTCCGGCCAGGGGGTAATATTCAAGGCCCGTGAGGCCTCCGCCAAGGCCGCGCGTTCGTGCGATATTTTCTCTGCCTGTTTCAGCTTGGCTTCGTCGCCCATATTCAAGCGCACCGAAGCACAACCTGAAAGACCGACCATGAAAGCTAAACTAACGAGAATGGCTCGCCCCGCCGGGAGAAAGCTGTTGGAAAAACGCAGAACAGGACGCAGCACGCGACTACCCTTTCACTCACCCCCTCTTGACCCCAATAGGTTGCGTGACGAATTAGACGAAATTCAGGCAAAACCGCAATTAATTTCCGTTCATTCAGATAAATATCCGAATAATCTGTCAAAATATTACCGTAAAATGCCTTTGCCCCTCGTGATACAACCCGTTATGACCATTCCCCAACAGATGATCACCGGCAAATTCTGCCATAAGTAAACGGGGCCTGTCAGCAAAAAAATGACCATCACCACCCTTTATCCGCCTATTGAGCCATTTCATTCAGGCCGCCTCAAAGTTTCTCCCTTGCACGAAATCTATTATGAGGTTTCGGGCAACCCTTCCGGTAAACCGGTGATTGTGCTCCATGGGGGGCCCGGTGGCGGCTCCAGCCCGTCCATGCGGCGCTATTTTGACCCGCAAGCCTATCGCATTATCATGTTTGATCAGCGCGGTTGTGGTCGCTCTACCCCTCACGCGGAATTACGCGAAAACACCACATGGGATCTGGTCAGCGATATTGAGACCATTCGTCGCCATTTGGACATTGAACAATGGCAGGTCTTTGGCGGTTCTTGGGGCTCCACCTTGTCCCTCGCCTATGCCCAAACCCATCCAGAGCGGGTAACAGAATTGGTGCTGCGCGGCATCTTTACCCTGCGGCGTGAAGAAATCAGATGGTTCTATCAAGAAGGGGCCAGTTGGATGTTCCCGGATGCGTGGGAAAAATTTCTCGCCCCTATCCCCGAAGCAGAACGAAACGATTTGCTACACGCCTATCACAAACGCCTCACCGATCAGGATGAGCAAGCCCAGATGGAGGCTGCCCGCGCTTGGAGCGTTTGGGAAGGCACCACCGTTTCTCTCTTGCCTTCACCAGAGCGTCAAACGGCTTTTGCCAGCGACCAGTTCGCTCTCGCCTTTGCGCGTATCGAATGCCATTATTTTGTCCATGATGGTTTTTTCGAGCGCCATGACCAACTGATCGCCCATGTTGACAAGATCAGCCATATTCCCGCGGTGGTGGTACAAGGGCGCTATGATGTGGTAACGCCCATGAAAAGCGCATGGGAGCTGACCCGCCATTGGCCCGCCGCTGAGCTGGTGGTGGTTCCCGATGCCGGTCATGCGGCCAGCGAGCCCGGCATTATTGCCGCCCTGGTTGAAGCCACGGATAAGTTCAGACCATAAAACCTATTAAAAAACGCCATCACCTTTTCAGGCGATGGCATTTTTTACATTTCTTCCTGCTCTAGCTGCTATGAGGCAAGGAACGGCACCCATATCAGCGAATAGAACAGCACCGCCAGAATCGCGAGCGGACAAACAAAGCGGATAAGAAAAAGCCATACCTTAAACCAACGATCCGATTTGAAACCGATTTCCTCGCTGGTGGTGGTAGTTGAAATCACCCAACCAGCAAATATCGCGGTGATCAATCCAGCAAAGGGCAGAACAATATCTGTCAAGGCGCTGGAAAAACTCAACAGATCCATGCCCGTGCCATCCCCATTCTGGAACAGGCTCATGCCCCCCCAGGGACGCCATTGATTGACGGCACTATCCGGCACTTGCGACAGCGCTTGAAAAATACCGAGACCAAACACCACCAGCCCAAGAAAGATTGCAATGCCCACCCTTTGTTTGCCGGGGCGTTGTTCTTCCAACCAAGATGTCGCTGTTTCCAACAGGGCGATGGACGAGGTAATGGCGGCGAAGAAGGCCAGAATGAAGAACATCAAGCCGAACAGGGCCCCAAAGGGCATGCCCTGAAAGGCCAAGGGTAGGGTCTGGAACATTAAGGTAGGACCACCAGCAGGATTCAACCCCATGTGGAACACAATTGGGAAAATGGCGATGCCGGCCAAAATACCCACGCCCGTATCGGACAAGGCCACCAGCCGCGCCGAACCGGGCAAATCCTGTTCTCGAGCCATATAGGCCCCATAGGTGGCCATCAAGGCCGATCCAAGACCGATGGAGAAAAAGGCCTGCCCCAGCGCCGCAGAAATGAGCGAGCCATCTTTTAACCCGTCCATAAAGCCGCCCCAGATAGAGCCGTCCGGCTGTGTCACATCATCAACCCGGAACCCGAACAGGAAGTTGAGACCGCGGCCACTATCGCCTTCCATCAAGGAGAATATAACCAATGCCACAAGCATGAAGAAAAAAGCCGGCATCAAAATAGTCACAGCCTTTTCAATACCGCCCTTAATCCCCCGGGCAACAATAAACACGGTGAGCGCAATAAACAGGCCATGATAGAAGATCATCCGGCCCGGACTTTCCAAAAGTGACGATAATTGTCCGGTTACCGCTTGCGTGCCCGCCTCTTTGGCAGCCTCCGCGCTGCCACCAGCGGCCAACACCGCATCAGACGCCGCCCCATACATGTGGGAAAATGCCCCCGCAGACAAGCCATCCGTGGCCAGTCCCGCCAACAGGTCGCGCCCGATCATCACCACATAGGCCAACACCCACCCGGCGATCACCGAATAGAAGGTCAGAATGATGAAGGATCCGATCATCCCCATCCAAGATTGCAAGGCCCACCAAGGTGATTTGCCCTCGGCTTTGGCCATGGAAACCACCGAACCAACGGCGGACATTTTGCCTCGCCGTCCGATCATCAATTCAGCGGTCAGCACCGGCAGGCCGATCAACAACACACAGATGATATAGAATAGGACAAACGCCCCGCCACCATTTTCCCCAGCCACATAGGGAAAACGCCATAAATTGCCCAATCCGACCGCCGAACCGATGGCTGCCATGATGAACGCAAATTTTGATGACCACTGCGCGTTAACCGCATTGGGGTTAGTAGATCCTGCCATTTACTGGGTTCCCTCGTTAATTTTTGTACTTTTTTCAGCTATTTTAGAAATTTCTTTACCGCTTATAGCAAATAATCGGCGCGGCAGAAACGGGGGCAGCATCAAACTTTGAAAAAAGTCGCGCGATGCACGCCATGGGTGGCGATTTGACTATGATGATAGAGGGTTCAAGAGAGCCGGTGCTAGAGGCAGAACAGATAGAAACGCTGATTGCATCAGCGGGGGTTGAGGTAACCGCCTCAATTTTAGAGGCTTTTTGGGTTTCCAATGATGAATTGGTTAAGGCCCTCAACCGCCAATTAAGCCAGGGCGCCCTGTCCGATGCGGCCAAATCGGCCCATGCCCTCAAAGGCTCCGCCGCCAATCTCGGGGCCGTGGCATTGGCCGATATCGCCAAAATGCTTGAAATGGCCTGCCGCAATGAGCAAGCCAATGACGCCGAGACCCATTTCAAACAGATTCCAGACTCCATCGAAGTGGCCAAGATAGCCATGGAAGAATTACTGAAATCGGCTTGAAATTACTCGATTGTTTCACTTTTATCAAAACCCGTTTAGAGCGACCTGATAGTGCTGGCAGTGCGTAATGTGTCCTGATCCCGATTGATCCAGGTGCTCATAACCAGCCCGAACCCGACCATCACCGTCAACATCACCGTGCCCCCATAGGACACCAGCGGCAAAGGCACCCCCACCACAGGGGCCAGCCCCATGACCATGCCCGTATTGATCAGCACATAGAGCAAAAAGGAAATGGAAAGGCCACTGGCCAACAGGCGGCCAAAATGCGACTTGGCCCGCATGGCAATATTAATAGCGGTGACAAAAACCGCGAAATAAAGGGACAGTAAGAGAATGGTACCAATGAAGCCAAACTCCTCCCCGAAAATGGTGAAAATAAAGTCCGTGTGTTTTTCCGGCAAAAATTGCAATTGGCTTTGGGTACCTTGCATAAACCCCTTGCCCGACAAGCCACCAGAGCCAAGGGCAATTTTCGATTGCAGCAAATGATAGCCGGAACCAAGCGGATCGGCTTCCGGGTCCATAAAGGCCGTGAGCCGGTCAATTTGATAGGCTTTCAGCAGCCCCATTTTAATCGCCCCCACAGCCCCGGCAAAAGCGGCGATCATGCCGACAATGGTCACCCGCCAGCTTAGTCCCGCCAATAAAATCACAACCACCCCGGATGCCCCCAACATCAAGGCCGTGCCGAGATCGGGCTGCTTAAAAATAAGCGCCACCGGCAAACCAATCATGGCCAAAGGCGGTGCCAGAAAAATCGGATTCGAAACACGCTTAAACTCAAGCCCATGATAGTAGCGCGCCAGTGCCAAAATCATCGCCACCTTCATCAGCTCCGATGGCTGCACCTGCACCGGCCCCACCATGATCCAGCGTTGCGCCCCCATGGAAATCTCACCGATTATGGGCACCAACACCAATAACCCCAGCGCCACCGCATAGGCCGGATAGGCCAAGGCCAGCCAATAACGCAAGGGCACAAAACCAACCACGAACAAAGCCAACAGCGACACCGTAAAGCGCATCACATGCTGAAAGGCCCATGGAGACCAAGATCCCCCCGCCACCGAATAGAGTGTGGCGGTACCGGCCCCGGCAATCAGGGTCAGCAATATCACCAATGGCCAGTTGATTTCCTGCCAAGCGGTCAGCAGCGAGCCTCTAGGCTCCGGTAACAGGACAGACTTCATGGCCGCCCCCCTTCGATACCAGCGGGCCTATCCGTGCGTGCCCGCGAAACCGTTTTCACCGGCTTTAGAGGCGGCGACCAAGCAGATTTCAAAGCCGGATCTTTGGTCAAAACCGCCCGCATAATTTCACGCGCTTTCGGCCCCGCCATGCCAGAGCCGGAAGACCCATGCTCCACCACCACCGCGCATGCATAGCGCGGGGCATCATAGGGGGCGAAAGAAACAAACAAGGCATGGTCACGGTCCTTCCACGGCAGTTCATAATTTTTCAACCGCCGCCCGGTAACCGGGTCATATTGCAGCGAGCGCACTTGGCTGGTGCCGGTCTTACCTGCCATACGCCATTCCGGCTTGTCCAATCTAGAACGCGCTGCGGTACCCCATTCATTGACCACCGCATCCATGCCCGCGCGCACCACATCAAGCTCAGATAGATCCATGGCCAAGGGCTGAAACACCGGATCCAACGCCCCGCGCCCATCCTGATAGCGCACCAAACGCGGATGCACCTCACGTCCCGTGGCTAACCTTGTCACCATAACGGCTAATTGCAACGGCGTCGCGGTCAACGCCCCCTGCCCAATCGCCACTGACAAGGTTTCGCCGGGGAACCATGTTTGTTGCGCCGGATTGGAGCGATAATAGGATTTCTTCCATGCGCGGCTGGGTACCGTTCCCGCCACCTGACCCCCAAGCCCAATATCATGGGGCAGGCCCAGACCAAACCGATTGGCAACTTCGGCCAGCTTATCAATATCAATACGCTGGGCCAGGTCCCAAAAATAAACATCGCAGGAATGTTTAATCGCCCCGCGCATATCAAGAGTGCCATGGCCCTCTTTTTTCCAGCAATTAAACTCCACCCCCCCATACCAAAGGGAACCACGGCAGGTGACCCGATGGCTTGGCTCAATACCCGCCTCTTGGGCTGCAATCGCTGTGATCAGCTTGAAAGTAGACCCCGGGGGATAGGCCCCGCTGATCGGCTTATTGAGCAATGGCTTGAGCGGGCTTTCGTTCAATTCCTGCCAGCGCGATTGTTTGATCCCCACATTAAACTCGTTGGGATCAAAAGCCGGCACAGAAGCGTAGACTAATATATCACCATTATGCACATCCATAACCACGGCGCTGGCGCTCAATTCGTGCTTATCGACATTTAGTCGCGCCCCATCATCATTGACATCCGCCAAGATCGCACTGGCCTTGGCTTGTAACTCGGCATCAATCGTCAAACCGATGGGCTGGCCCTGCACCGGCTCATTGGCAAGATTGGGATATTCCTCAATCACCCGACCATGGGCATTTATTTGCACCGTCACCGAACCGGCTTCGCCGCGTAATTTTTTCTCGAAAGTGCGTTCAATACCGGCGCGACCAATGCGAAAACCCGGTTGGCGCAATAATAATTTTTCCTGATCATCCGCCTTTGCCAAATCCCGATCATTGGGCGCCCCCACATAACCAACAACAAAAGCTCCGGCCTCCGCCAAAGGATAGGACCGTGTTGCCCCGACTTCCGAATGAAGTCCCGGCAATTGCGGGGTCAAAAAATTCAACCGGGCAAATTGCTCCCAAGTAAGATTGTCCGCAATTTCAACGGGCGTGAACGAGCGCTGACGGGCGGCCTCTTTGCGAATGCGCTTCAGGTCTTTGTCCGTGAGGTGCAACAGATCCGCCACCTCGTTTAACACCAGTTCCACATCCCCCGCGTCTTCGGGGACCATCAAGACCCGAAAATTTTGCCGCGAGGTCGCCAGCGGTTTGCCGAAACGATCAAAAATTTCGCCACGAACCGGGGTAATGATTTTTTGATTAAAGCGATTATCTTCCGCCAGCGCCTTATAATTGACGTGGTCGTGGATTTGTAATTGATAAAGCCGCGAGGCCAGCCCCAAGAATAACAGTGTTGCCCCACCCCCAAACAGGGTGGCCCGGCGCGAAAACACCATATGTCTTTGGGTATCAAAAGGTTCCAAACGCATAAGTCTACGTCTCCAGAATAGTGCGTTCGTGAACAAAAGAGAAGGCTATAGATAAGGCCGGATAGACCGCAATAGTTACCAGCCATTGGCCGATAGAGACCGTATAGGGCAAAAGCGTGCCATTGAGCAGGCTACGCTCCAACCATAGCACCAGCGAAGCAATAAAAACGATAATCGCAAACCCGAGCCACACCACATGTTGGTCACGGCCCAGAAAATATTGCCGTTGCTGCAAAACCAGCCATTGGGACAAAAGATAAATCGATGCCCAAACACCGACAATACTGCCCATCATAAAATCTTGAAAAATCCCAACCAGAAAAACCAGCGGATAGGGCATCAAATCCGGCTCATAGACTGACCAGAAAAAGATCACCGCCAAGGGAATGATCGGGGTCGGCACCACACCGCCAAACAGACGTAAAGGCAGCAGCAGCAAAACCACCCCCCCCAACGCCAATAAAAGGGGGGCGATGACCAGCCAGCGTCTATCCGCCCTATTCATTATCGCTCCCATCCGCATCTGCACCATCATCGCTGTCTGCGCTTAAATCCGGTTGGTTATGATATTTCACAATCCGCACAAAATCAGTGCCCGCATAATTTGCATAGAGCTTGATCCGCACATTACCCCCACGGATCTGCGCCACCTCACCCACTGGAATGCCCCGTGGCAAAATACCACCGGCCCCAGAGGTGACCACGCGTTGCCCCACTTCCAATCCTTCCGGTTGCCGCTCGGCAAAAAAGCTCAAGGCCGGTTGCCCCCGTGACTGACCCGCAAGAATGGCTTCTTGTTCAGCCCCCTCAACCAAAACCGGGGTCCGGCTTGCCGGGTCACTCAATAATAAAATCCGCGAGGTTTTTTTGCCACTGGTAATCACATGGCCCACAAGCCCTTCGCCCTCAACCACAGCAAACCCCGGCTCAACCCCCTGCTGCGTTCCGGCATTTAAAATCATCGCTCGTTGGAACGGTCCATTTACTTCACCGATGACACTTGCATCCACATAGTCGGCAGGCTCAGGCATGGAGACACCCAACACCCCTTCAAAATAATTAACCTGCCGCTGCAGGCTGATGGCCTCGTGCATCCACCCCCGCAATTCAGCATTTTCTTCGCGCAATTGCTGATTTTGCTGCATCACATTAAAATAATCGGAAATATCCCCAAAGCGCCGATCAACCCACCGTATCGGCGCGTTGAGCACACTTAATACCGGATTGGCGGCATCCAGCAATGTTTCGCGAGCTTTTTCAAATACTGATGCCCGCGCCCCAAATAGGCTAAAAAGAACCATGGAAAATGACAGCGCCATCAAAAAGAAAAGACCATAACGACGATTTTCCCGCCGTCCCAATCCTTCCCGGCGATGCTGGCCGAGAATTTCCATCTACCACTCCAAAACCAAGATGTCCCAAGACACCTGCTGCGTTCATCAACCCCGCCAGAATCATATGGCACCATGCCAACAAATATTCTCGCTTACATGGCCTTTACTTACACGGCCTTTACTTAAACATGGGCCCTTGCCTACATTGCGCTCGACAATACTCTGCGCATGGTGCGGTCATGCTCTAGGGCGGCACCGGTGCCTAACGCCACACATGACAGCGGATCATCGGCAATCGAGACCGGCAACCCTGTTTCATCGCGCAAAACCTTATCCAAATTTTTTAGCAAAGCCCCACCGCCCGTCAACATGATCCCCGTGTCGACAATATCGGCCGCAAGCTCCGGTGGCGTGGCCTCCAAAGCCACCCGCACCGCCTCAATGATCTGGGTTACCGGTTCGCTCAGGGCTTCAACGATCTGAGCTTGGGTGATGCGCACCTCTTTGGGCACACCATGCATCAAGTCACGCCCCTTAATATGGATCATCACTTCCTTGCCATCAGGATCCGGCATCGCAGAGCCAACTTCCTTTTTAATCCGCTCCGCCGAGGCTTCCCCGATCAGCAAATTATGCTCGCGCCGAATATAGGAAATAATCGACTCGTCCATCTTGTCGCCCCCGACCCGCACCGAGCGCGAATAAACAATCCCCCCTAGCGAGATAACCGCCACTTCCGTGGTGCCCCCGCCAATATCGACAATCATTGATCCAGTTGCCTCATTGACCGGCAAATTAGCGCCAATCGCTGCCGCCATTGGTTCCTCAATAAGGTCAACCTTGCGGGCCCCTGCCGAAAGAGCCGATTCTTGAATGGCACGACGCTCCACCGCTGTCGCCCCAGAGGGCACGCAAACAACGATACGTGGGCTGGCAAAGGAACGGCGATTATGCACCTTGCGGATAAAATGTTTGATCATGGCTTCCGCCACTTCAAAATCCGCAATAACCCCGTCACGCATGGGGCGGATGGCTTTAATTTCCCCTGGTGTGCGCCCCAACATTTCCTTGGCATCATTACCCACAGCCCGGACCACTTTGCGGCCACCGCGATTTTCAATCGCCACCACTGAGGGCTCATTCAAAACGATACCACGCCCCTTTACATAGACCAGCGTATTCGCTGTGCCCAAATCGATCGCCATATCGGCTGAGAGCATTCCAAAGAGAGTCGAGAGCATGAATATACCTACACTTTACATTTCCGGCCATTTTGGCCTGTTCGGGTAAAAAAACCATAGGCTGGCTTCGCTTATTTATAGTTAAAATTTTGCTTCATTGCTGCAAAAATAGCCCTAAATCCCCCAAATTCCCCCAATCTAAGCCCGAATAGAGCCAGACTGTGTCCGCCATCACAGCCAAGAGCGACCAATTGGGCCATGATGCTATTCATCAGCGTGATCGGGGGCTCGGTTAGGGGACCGAGTTAGAGACACAAAAAAGGGACGTTTTGAGCCTGCACCTCCTCCTTGGCAGGACAAAACAACCAAAGAAGCCCGGCGGACATCCTCCGTCGGGCTTTGCCTTGGGCGCCCTCCTCATCTGCTAACATCAACGTGAACAGGTGTGAATTGTCGCCACCCCAAATCTAACTATGGTCTTTTCTAGAGGCTGCGGCCAAGGCGCGTGCCACCCCGCTGTCTCCCACACAATCATAAGATCGCGTGTCATAAACTCGAGTGAATTTGAAAGGAAACCCCCATGAAGAAAGCCCTAATCACCGCTGGCGCTGTTGCCACCGCTCTTTCCGCCGCAACTTTATTGTCTATCTCCCACGCCGCTGCCAAACAGAAAATGGAACAATGCTATGGTGTCGCATTGGCTGGCGAAAATGATTGCAAAGCCGGTCCCGGCACCTCGTGCGAAGGCACATCCACCATTGATTATCAAGGCAATGCTTGGAAACTCGTACCCGCAGGCACCTGTGAAGATATCGTCATTGATGATGAGCGCAGTGGCTCTCTCGAGCCTCTTGATCGCGACAATCCCGAACAATAAGGGACTTGCGGCTTGTGCGCCAATCCTCGCAAAATAGATTGATCCTCGCCAATAGTGCGGGGATCAATTTAAAGCAAATCCATTATGACGCCGCTCTCAACCAAGCCCATGAGATCGGTTTTTTTGAATTTCACGCTGAAAATTTCATAGCCACAGAGGGTCCCCCACGCCGCTGGTTACACCAAATCGGCGAACACTATCCCCTCTCGCTGCACGGCGTTTGCCTATCCATCGGCGGACCTGAACTAGATCGCGCACATCTGGGGCAACTAAAAGCACTGGTAGATGAATATCACCCCGCCTTGGTGTCAGAGCATCTGGCTTGGAGCGCCCATCATAATCGCACCAATCCAGAAGAAGTATATTTTTTTAATGATTTGATCGCCCCCCCACTAACCGAAGAAAGTTTTATCCGCATCGCCCACCATGTCGATCAGGTGCAAAATGTTCTGGGAAGGCAAATTTTAATCGAAAATCCCTCATCCTATATCCCTATAGAAAATCAGGACATCTCATTGGTCGAGCCGGACTTCCTCAATCGGCTGGCTAACAAAACCGGCTGCGGCTTATTGCTGGACATCAATAATATCTATGTCAGCGCCCATAATCTCGCGTTTAATCCTGAAACCTATCTCGACCACATTGACGCCACCCATGTGCAAGAAGTGCATCTGGCAGGATATGGGGTCGACCATGTTGAAGGGTGCAAACTATTAATCGACAATCATGGCACCAAAGTCAGTGCTGAGGTCTGGTCTTTATATGAGCGCTTTGTGCGGGCAAATGGCAATCG
>JALWRV010000302.1 GCA_027080545.1 Parvularculaceae bacterium | reverse complement strand
ATCCATTTACCGAAATGTCGGGAAGGGTTGTGAAATAAGGGGCAAAGGACCGTAGAATGAGTGATAAGAAACAAAATTTGCAAGACACCTTCTTGAATCAATTGCGCAAGAACAAGATTTCTGTGACCATTTTTCTGGTCAACGGGGTCAAGCTGCAAGGCATTGTCACCTGGTTTGACAATTTCTGTGTCCTGCTCAAACGAGATGGTAATGCCCAACTGGTTTATAAGCATGCCATCTCGACGATTATGCCGGCGGCGGCGGTATCGCTTTATGAAGATGAAGAGATGGATCCATAGATTGGAATATCCAAGCGCGTGGGAAATTTCCGGCGATAAGCCTGTGCGTAAAAAATATGGCTTTTACCGGAATTTGGGACTATCGCTAGGCCTTATGACCATAAGACAGTTTCACTTCCAAGAGCCATCCGCCTGTGCGCGATAAAGCCATTGTTCTGCACCCGGTTATCCGCAAGGCGCCGGATAGTTTGCGGTCTGCCGAGGCCAGCCTTGAGGAGGCGGTAGGGCTGGCCCTGAATATTGGGTTGGAGATTGCTGCTGCTGATCTGGTGCCTGTTTCCCAAGTGCGCCCGGCAACACTGATTGGCGGAGGTAAGGTCGAAGAGATTAGCCATTGGCTTGATGCCCAAGACCCACGACCTGCCTTGGTTATTTTTGATTGTCCGCTAACACCTGTACAACATCGCAATCTTGAAAAGGCCTGGCAGCTTAAAGTGCTGGATCGCACGGCGCTTATTCTGGAAATATTTGGTGAGCGGGCGCAAACCAAAGAAGGGCGCCTGCAAGTTGAATTGGCGCATCTAACCTATCAACGCTCTCGTTTGGTGCGCTCATGGACCCACCTAGAGCGACAGCGCGGTGGCGCGGGCTTTCTGGGTGGGCCGGGGGAGCGACAGATCGAATCTGACCGCCGCATTTTGGCCGATAAAATTGTGCGGTTAAAAAAACATCTAGAAAATGTACGCCGCACGCGAAACTTACAACGGGCGCGGAGAAAAAAAGCACCACATCCAATTGTCGCTCTGGTGGGCTATACCAATGCTGGAAAATCAACCCTGTTCAACCGCATGACCAACGCCAATGTGCTATCTCAAGATCAATTATTTGCAACCTTGGACCCCACCATGCGGGCTTTAGATATGGATAGCGGTTTGCGGATTATCCTGTCCGATACGGTGGGGTTTATTTCTGACTTGCCAACACAATTGATTGCCGCGTTTCGCGCCACCCTAGAAGAAGTGCTTGAAGCTGATTTGATTTTGCATGTGCGTGATGCTGCCCATCCAGACAGCGATGCCCAGCGGGAAGATGTTTTAGCCGTGCTGGCTGAAATGGGCATAGACGCTAAAGATAAGCGCCCGGTCATAGAAGTTATGAACAAGATTGATCTCGTGGATGCAAGGGGGCGAGAAATATTGAACCATATGGTCGCCAGACAAGAAACATTGGGTGAGGGTAATATTCAAAACCCTCACATGATCGCACTTTCTGCCGAAACCGGCGAAGGGATAGACGAGCTATACCGCCTGATCGATCATATTCTTACGCGCCACCATCGAGCCCATATTTTTCACCTATCACTATCAGAAGGCCAAGCTTTGGCCTGGTTACACGCCCATGGGGATGTACTGGACGAGCATCGGCTAGAAGATGGCGTTACCATCAGGGTGCGTTTATCAAGTAAAAGTAGTGGTCAATTTGCCAAACAATTTCCCGAGACAAATCGCGTGGGAGAAGGCCATGTTGATGGATGACATTATCGACAAGGTTACCTATTTATTGCGGGAAGCCTCTAAGCTGGAAGTGATGCCGCGCTTTCGCAATCTTCATGCCGACGAAATAAAATCCAAATCAAGCCCCAAAGATTTGGTCACAGAAGCGGATATTCGCGCTGAAGCATGGTTGATCCCACATTTACAAGACCTTGTGCCGGGTTCATTGGTTATCGGAGAAGAATGTGTTGCAGCAAGCCCGTCCTTGCTGAGCCAGCTTGATGATAAAGGCGTGTTCTGGATTGTTGATCCGGTGGATGGCACCGGCAATTTCGTCAAGGGGCTGGAGCGTTTTGCCATGATGGTGGCGTTGGTTGAGCGGGGAACCATTAGTCATTCTTGGATCTATAGTCCTACATCCGATGAAATTGCGGTGGCGCAAAGAGGGGCAGGGGCCTCTTGGGCTGGAAAAGTTTTAACTCAATCGCCGGTGCATCATTTTGCTGATGCGTCGGCTGAATATTCAGAAAATTATATGCCACCTGATTTACGTCAACGTTTGCGCGATAATATGCGCAAACTCACCGCCTATAATAATGGCCGCTCTTCGGCCTGGGCCTATCTTGATTGTGCGCGGGGAAAAATAGATATGGTTTTGGCCGGGCGCATGAAACCGTGGGACCATGCGGCGGGGGTATTGCTGGTGCGCGAAGTGGGGGGGCGCTCTGGCATGTTACGCGATGGCAGCCCCTATCAACCGAAACCCTATATTGAGCCCCCCATGTTGACCGTGGCCAACAAGGCCATGTGGGAACCGTTTCAACAAGCGCTGGTCATCAATGAAGAACGTAGAGGCTAATTAGGATTGTTTTTTGGCGTCTTGCCAAAATGCTTCCAAGCCATCGAGTGTATAGGTATCCCAAGACTTACCGGAGCGTTTTACGGCCTGTTCCACATAAGAAAAGCGCTTGATGAACTTTTCATTGGTGCGACGTAAGGCCGCTTCCGGGTCTATTTCCAGATGTCGCGCGAGGTTGGCCATGACGAATAATAAATCGCCAAACTCGTCCTTGATTTGCTCTGGGTCTTTTTGATGGCGGGCTTGCTCTAATTCTTCCATTTCTTCGCGATATTTATCGAACACGAAACGGATATCCGGCCAGTCAAAGCCAACCCGCGCTGCGCGGTTTTGTAATTTTACCGCGCGGGTCATGGCCGGTAAGTTGACGGCAATATCGCTGAGAAGGGATTTTTCTTGATTATTTTTTTGCAGGCGCTCCTTCGCCTTTATGTCTTCCCATGCTTTTGTTTGCTGCACTGCATCACGACCATCGGATCGTTCAAACACGTGAGGGTGGCGGCGCACCATCTTGGCATTGATCGCTTCTACCACATCGGCAAAATTAAATCGGCCCTGTTCTTCGGCCATGGTCGCATGGAAAACAATTTGTAGTAACAAATCACCCAATTCTTCGCGTAAATCGTCAAAATTTTGACGTTCTATAGCATCATTGACTTCATAGGCTTCTTCGATGGCGTAAGGGGCAACAGAATTAAAATCTTGTTCCACATCCCACGGACAGCCGCCATCAGGGTCGCGTAAATTTTTCATAATTTGCAACAGGCTATCAATAGCGCGTAAATCTGTCGGTGGGGTTTTTGGCGATGACATAAGGACCTCGAACATTCAGAACTGCTTGCCCTTGGCCCCTTAGGAAGGGTATGAACCAAGCCAAGATATTGCCCGTTGGCAAGAATGGGTGATCATTACCCATAAAACATATCGCCAGTAAGAGGAAGAATTTATGCCAATTCAAACCGCGAAATTTATTTGGATGAATGGGGAATTGGTTAAATGGGAAGAGGCGACCATGCATGTGATGACCCATGCCTTTCTCTATGGCACCAGCGCGTTTGAGGGTATTCGCGCCTATGATACGCCGCACAAGGGCACGTGTATTTTTCGCAATGATGCCCATGCCGATCGGCTGCTCTATTCGGCAGGACTTTATGATATTCCCATTGCCTATAGTCGCGACGAGATTATGAAAATTTGTCGGGATGTGGTGCGCGCCAATGAATTGGCGTCGGCCTATATCCGGGTCAATGCCTATCTCGGCTATGGGGAGCTTGGACCTTATTCAAGTTTCAAACAGGGGGAGTTCAATGCCATCGCTTTTCCTTTCGGCGCCTATCTCGGCGAAGAGGCCGCCAAAGAGGGTATTGATGTGTGCATTTCCAGTTGGCGGCGGGTGGCTCCCGGCACTATTCCCGCAAGCGCGAAAATGGCCGGCAACTATCTCTCCTCGCGTCTGATTTCGCGCGAAGCCCATAGGCATGGATATAAGGAAGGTATTGGTCTTGCCCATGATGGGACTGTTTCCGAA
>JALWRV010000301.1 GCA_027080545.1 Parvularculaceae bacterium | reverse complement strand
GCTCCACGCCAGACAGGTAAGCGCTTTTGAGACCAGCACCCGCCAGCGCCAAAAACTGCTGGAGGGCTTTCCCCAGTGTGACCACACATTGCTTGGTATATTAGAGCGCCAAATGGCGGAAAGCGGCACCGCCATCGCGGCGGCCCGCCGTTTGATGGTCGAGCGCCTTGGGCCGCAAATCTCCGGTGCCAGCGAGAGCCTCATTTTGGGAGCCTTTCCGGCCGCTGAGATTTCTCTCGATGGCTATCTCGAGCGGGCGCTGGGCGCGGTCAGGGCGGCTGATCTTGAAGATGAATATGCCGCACGCCTTAAAGATAATCGGGCGCTTGATGCGCAGGCGGGCCGGGCGTTGATCGGTCCCCATCGCTGTGACTTGCTGGTGCGCCATAAGGAAAAGGACCAAGCCGCTCGGCTGTGTTCGACGGGCGAACAAAAAGCCCTGCTGATTGGTTTGTTATTGGCCAATGGGGCCATTTTGATGCGGGATCTGGTGCAGGCCCCGCTGATATTATTATTGGATGAGGTCGCCGCCCATCTCGACCAACATCGCCGCCGGGCCCTGTTTGACATGATTGAAGCGATTGGTTGCCAGGCCTTTATGACCGGCACCGATGGGCTTTCCTTTGTCGATTATGGGGATCGGGCAGAGCATTTTTTGATGGCTGAAAATGGCCTCGAATTAACCCCGTCTGGGGTTTCCATTTAGCGCCGCAAAAGAGGGGTAAAATGGGCCCCAAAAGAGGGCAAAAAAGACCCCTAAATTAGGCAAAAAACCGTCTGAATCATTGGCATTTATAGGCGATAACGTCTATGATGAGGGCTTGAAAAAACCCTCCTTGAAAGAACCAGCCACATGGCCACAAAAGCGGCAAAAACAACATCGGATTCTCCCACCGGATCAGCCCCTAAACCGGTTGCCAATAAGTCCCCTCAACAAGAGGTGGATTATGGGGCTTCGAGCATCAAAGTCCTGAAGGGGCTGGATGCGGTGCGCAAGCGCCCGGGCATGTATATTGGCGATACGGATGATGGTTCGGGCCTGCATCACATGGTCTATGAGGTGGTCGACAATGCCATTGATGAGGCGTTGGCTGGCCATTGCGATGCGGTGACGGTGGTTCTCAATGGCGACGGATCGGTGACCGTTTCCGATAATGGTCGCGGCATCCCTACCGATATTCACCCGGAAGAAGGCATTTCGGCCGCCCAAGTGATTATGACCCAGCTCCATGCGGGGGGTAAGTTTGACCAAAACTCCTACAAGGTTTCTGGGGGGCTTCACGGAGTTGGGGTTTCGGTGGTCAATGCGCTATCTGACTGGCTGGTTTTGACCATTCGCCGCAATGGTAAGGTGCATCAAATGCGATTCCAGCACGGGGTTGCTGATGCTGATCTCCAAGTGATTGGCGAGACACAGGAAAAAGGTACGGAAGTGACTTTTCATCCGTCTGCCGGGACCTTTACTATGGTCGAGTTTGACTTCGACACTTTGGAGCGGCGGTTGCGGGAGTTGGCGTTTCTGAATTCCGGGGTCAAAATCATTTTGCGCGACGAACGTCCGGTAGAGCCGGTTGAGCATGAGATGTTCTATGAGGGGGGGCTTGAGGCCTTTGTCAAATATCTTGATGACGCCAAAACGCCGCTGATCCCGGAACCGGTTTCGTTCAAAACCGAAAAAGATGGCATCACCCTAGACGTGGCCCTGTGGTGGAATGACAGCTATCACGAAAAAGTTTTGTGTTTTACCAATAATATTCCCCAGCGTGATGGGGGCACCCATTTGGCAGGGTTTCGTGGGGCCTTGACCCGGGTGGTGAATTCTTATGCCAACCAATCGGGCTTGTTAAAGCGCGAGAAAGTTTCGCTCTCTGGGGAAGATAGCCGCGAGGGGCTAACCTGTGTTTTATCGGTGAAGGTGCCGGATCCTAAATTCTCCTCTCAGACTAAAGACAAGCTGGTTTCGTCAGAGGTGCGCCCGGTGGTTGAAAGCGTGGTCAATGAGCAGCTCTCGATCTGGTTTGAGGAACATCCCCAAGAAGCCAAGAGATTGGTGCAAAAAGTGGTTGAAGCCGCCGCCGCCCGGGAAGCGGCGCGCAAGGCCCGGGAGCTGACCCGCCGCAAGGGGGCGCTTGATATTTCCTCTTTGCCGGGCAAGCTGGCCGATTGTCAGGAGCGCGATCCTGAGCGGGCCGAACTGTTCATCGTGGAAGGGGACAGTGCGGGCGGCTCGGCCAAGCAGGCGCGCAATCGTGAAAATCAGGCAGTGCTGCCTTTGCGCGGCAAGATTTTGAATGTGGAGCGGGCGCGATTTGATAAGATGCTCTCAAGCCAAGAGATTGGCACGCTGATCACGGCGCTGGGCACGGGCATTGGCCGCGAAGAATTTAATATCGACAAGCTGCGCTATCATAAAATTATCATCATGACCGACGCCGATGTGGATGGTTCGCATATTCGTACACTGCTTTTGACATTTTTCTTTCGGCAAATGCCGGAACTGATCGAGCGCGGCTATCTCTATATTGCGCAACCGCCTTTGTTCAAAATCATTCGCGGCAAGTCCGAGCAATATTTGCTCGATGAAAAGGCGCTGGAAGATTATTTGTGCCGTGAGGGCCTATCCGATGCTGCGTTGGAACTGGCCAGTGGGGAAACCATTATCGGCCAAGATTTAGAAGCCTTAGTAGAAGCGGCCCGTCAGGTGCAATCGGTGCTGGAAAATTTCCCCGAGCGCTTTCCTAAAGATATTATCATGCAGGCAGGGCTTTCCGGCCTGTTGGGCCAAGAGGCGGAAGACGAAAAGGCGGCCAGCGATTTTGCCCGGCGCATGGATGTGGTTTCGGAAGAATATGAACGTGGCTGGCAGGCCGAGCTGGATGGCAAGGGGGGCGTGTTGATCGCCCGGGAAATTCGCGGTGTGCGTGAAGCCTATCAGTTGGGGGCGGAAATCCTTGTTTCTGCCGATGCCAGACGGTTGGGCAAATTGTTGGGCCCGATGGCTGAAAACTTTGCCGAGCCAGCCCAATGGCGGGCAAAATCGGTTGAGCGGGTTCTTTATGGACCGGCACAACTGGTCGAAGCGGCCAAAGAGGCCGGCACCAAGGGGGTCACCAATATCCAGCGCTATAAGGGTCTCGGCGAAATGAACCCCGATCAGCTTTGGGAAACCACTTTGGATGAAGCGGCGCGCCATCTGTTGCAGGTCAAAGTGGACGCGGCTGATGAGGCCGACAGTATTTTCTCGCGCCTTATGGGCGATGTGGTCGAACCCCGCCGCGAGTTCATCCAGCAAAACGCCCTAACGGCAGAGCTGGATGTTTAGGGGGATTTTAGTATTTCTCTCCGGACAATATCCGGTAATTCGATAGCTGCTTCGGCGAACATTTTTTCAAAACTATCAACAATAAATGTTTTGATTTCATCATCTTCACCCGATAATTCTTTAATGTAAGAAAAATTGTCCCTGTGCAGAGTATGGTAGTTAGTAAACTGGCCTCCTACGGCCAGTGGGTACTGCCCTATGCCACGCCCGCCACGAAAACTTTCGAGGCATCAATTTTCCTCAATATTTCTTGAGCTAAATTCGGACTTCCAGAAATTCCTTTTCTGTCATGGTCTAAGTGAAGGCCGGTTGTGGACTCACGCTCGGATGGCTCCGTAAGATCAAGCTCCAGCTCCAGTTTAAGTTTCTCGATGGCAATTTCTAAAGCATCACGGATGAAAAAACGACCAATCTTCCCTTCCGTATCGGATTGCCAGCACCAAAAAACCTTCATCATACACCTTAAATTTGAATGGATATCAGTACGTAAATATGATTCTAAGCAATAAATCTAAAATGATTCTGTTCTTAATATGGGTGCAGCAGCAATGCCGCGTCTTCGGGAGCGAAGCGCGTTGCTAAAAAAGAGGTGGGTGCAAATGACCCGCTCAAAAAACTTTAGGGTCTTGGGCGAACGGGAGTTCACCTGCACCCGGTATTGTCAGCCGCCAAGGGGGGATCACCCTTGACCGACCGATGGCCAGCGCAAAATTTCATCTACGCCCCACCGGCTTACCTCATCCGCTCACTGTAGCTTTGTCGACTATCAGCCCTCAAAGAGCGGCACTGAAAGGGAGTATAGGGCAAGGT
>JALWRV010000300.1 GCA_027080545.1 Parvularculaceae bacterium | reverse complement strand
CCACGGGTTTCGCGCTCTTCAGCGCTCGCTTCCAAAGCCACCGGCTTTCCTATTGCCCGCATCGCTGCCAAGCTGGCGGTCGGCTACACTCTTGACGAGTTGATGAACGACATAACCGGGGCAACGCCAGCCAGTTTTGAACCAAGCATTGATTATGTGGTCACCAAAATACCGCGTTTTGCTTTTGAAAAATTTCCGTCCTCCAAACCAATCCTGACCACGGCCATGAAATCCGTTGGCGAGGTGATGGCTATTGGGCGCTGTTTTTCTGAAAGCCTGCAAAAGGCCTTGCGTTCCATGGAAACCGGTTTGAGCGGTCTTGACCCTATTGAAATTGAAGGGCTGGGCGGCGATGATGACATTAATGCCTTTCGCGCCGCCCTCGGAGTGCCAACGCCTGAACGTTTAAGGGTCACGGCGGAAGCGTTGCGCCATGGTATTCCCATTGAACAGGTGACCGCCATCACCCGCTATGATCCATGGTTTCTGGAGCAAATTCAGGAAATCATAGAAAAAGAGCAACAAGTAGCCACAGACGGATTACCAAATGAGGCCCATGGTTTGCGCGCACTCAAGGCCATGGGGTTCTCTGACAAAAGACTGGCGCAACTTTGTGATGGCAGCGAGGAGGAAGTGCGTGCCCATCGCCATGCCTTGAATGTGCGGCCCGTATACAAGCGCATCGATAGTTGTGCCGCTGAATTTCCGGCCAAAACCCCTTACATGTATTCCACCTATGAAACGCCTGTTATCGGCCTTGAGACCAGCGAAGCCCAGCCAAGCACACAGTCCAAGGCGATGATATTAGGCGGTGGACCCAACCGCATTGGTCAAGGCATCGAATTTGATTATTGCTGTTGTCATGCTGCTTTCGCGCTGGCTGATGAAAACATTGAATCAATCATGATCAATTGTAACCCGGAAACAGTGTCCACCGATTTTGACACCTCAGACCGACTTTATTTTGAACCGCTGACGAGCGAAGATGTGTTGGAAATATTGCATGTGGAAATGGGGGTTGGTGATTTTCGCGGTGTCATCGTCCAATATGGAGGACAGACCCCGCTTAATCTCGCCAACGGGCTTTCCCGCGAAGGGGTGCCAATTTTAGGCACGCCTGTGGATACGATTGATCTGGCAGAAGATCGCGAACGGTTTCAACAGCTGGTCGAGCGTTTGGGGCTGCGCCAACCAGACAATGCCACCGCTGCCAGTTTTGAAGCGGTGATGGCAGCAGCGGATCAGGTGGGCTATCCATTGGTTACCCGCCCCTCTTACGTATTGGGCGGGCGGGCCATGGAAATAGTGCGCTCGCAAAAGGGGCTTGAAACCTATTTACAAAATACCGCCATTGAAATTTCCAAAAGCCAGCCACTTTTACTCGATCATTATCTGCAAAATGCGGTCGAGGTGGATGTAGATGCTATTTGTGACGGCGAAGATGTGTTTATTGCCGGGGTGATGGAGCATATTGAGGAAGCCGGTGTGCATTCCGGCGATAGTGCTTGCTCCCTGCCCCCCTATTCCTTGAGCGAAAAAATTATCGAGGAGCTTAAACGCCAAACCCGGGAATTGGCGAAAGCGCTCGGGGTTATCGGCCTGATGAATGTGCAATATGCCATCAAGGATGAGGTGATTTATATCCTCGAAGTCAATCCCCGCGCCTCACGCACTGTGCCCTTTGTGGCCAAAGCCATGGGGCTGCCCATTGCCAATATTGCCGCCAAGGTGATGACCGGGGCAAAGCTTGCACGCTTTGACTTACAGGAGAAAACCCCCTCCCATACGGCGGTCAAGGAAGTCGTGTTTCCCTTTTCGCGCTTCCCCGGGGTGGATACGGTATTGGGGCCGGAAATGCGCTCCACCGGCGAAGTTATGGGCATTGACCAAGGGTTTAACCGGGCCCGGGCAAAATCGCTGGTTGGGGCCAATATCAACGTGCCACAACAGGGCTGCGTCTTTGTATCGGTCAAGGATTCAGACAAGGGGCTGATTACCGAACCCGCCCGTCGCCTGACAGAAATCGGCTTCAGCCTGATTGCCACGGGGGGCACCTGTGACCATCTGGCCGCCCAAGACATCCCTGTTACCCGCATCAACAAGGTGCTGGAAGGTCGCCCCCATATCGTCGATGCCATCAAAAATGGCGAGGTGCACATGATTTTCAATACCACCGAGACCAGCCAATCCATCGCCGATAGCCGCTCTATCCGCACCACGGCCTTGCAGACCAAAATTCCCTGCATTACAACCGCTGCGGGTTGCCGCGCTGCGGTGCGGGCCATAGAAGTTTTACAAAAGGATATACTTGAAGTTCAGCCCTTACAGGCCTATTTTTAGGGTTCAGTCAGAACAATAATCTGCTCCCCGCGCCTTTAATCAAGCGCGGGGCGTGGTTTTTATACGAGAACGGGCCGATTTTGCCCCCATCAAGAACGAAAAGAGACAAAAATGGAAAAAGTCCCCATGACATCCGGCGGATTTGCCACATTAGAAGCAGAAATCAAACGGCTGAAATCGGTCGAGCGCCCGGCCATCATTCAGGCCATTGCCGAGGCGCGGGCCCATGGCGATTTGTCGGAAAATGCCGAATATCATGCCGCCAAGGAGCGCCAAAGCTGGATTGAAGGGCAAATCATCGAACTGGAGGATAAAGTCTCCCGGGCGCAAGTGATTGATGTGTCCAAGCTAGAAGGGGATGAAGTTAAATT
Organism: Parvularculaceae bacterium; assembly: GCA_027080545.1. Classification (GTDB taxonomy): domain Bacteria; phylum Pseudomonadota; class Alphaproteobacteria; order Caulobacterales; family Parvularculaceae; genus S012-90. The sequence goes on along the minus strand of JALWRV010000300.1, from coordinate 1,444 downwards.
CGGCGCCACCGTGACCATGGTTGATGAGGACACGGAAGAAGAAAAAACTTGGCAAATTGTCGGCGATCTTGAAGCCGATGTGGCGCAGGGTAAAATTTCGATCTCCTCTCCCATTGCGCGGGCGCTTATCAATAAAAGTGTCGGCGATAGTGTCGAGGTGGCAGCCCCCGGCGGCACCCGTTCTTTTGAAATTCTGAAGGTGGATTACAGCTAATCCCGTCAACCCAAAGGCGTCCTATGACCAGCCTGCCCACCGCGCACCCGATCCTCGAAATCGTTTCTGACGGGCGGGCGGGTATGGCCAATCAGGTGCGTGGGCTAGCCGAGGCCATGGCGCGACAAAAACCTGATGGTATTGACGCCTGCACCATTCGTGAAACCCGGCTTGCCATTGCCGCGCCGTGGCGCAATCTGCCGGGGTTTTTGTGGGGCGACCCTCTGACCAAAAACCAGCCACCCATTGATCTTTCTACCCCCCCAGACATATGGATTGGATGCGGACGGTTAAGCTTGCCTTTTGCGCGCCCCTTGAAGGCCCGGGGCGTTTTTGTGGTGCAATTACAAAACCCCCGCAGCAAACTCAGCCATTTTGATGTGGTGATCCCCCCACGCCATGATCGGTTAGAGGGTGACAATGTTGCGCCAATGCTCGGCTCTCCCAATCGGCTGACCCAGAACCAGTTACGCGAAGATGCCGCGCGGCTATTGCCGTTCATCTCTGGCCTGCCAAGCCCGCGCATTGCGGTGCTTATCGGTGGACCATCAAAAGCCTTTCGCATGTCCGACATTGTTCAAGACCGTATTATGGAACAATTGCAAAGCCTGCATGATAGCGGCGCCGGTTTGATGATCACCACCTCGCGGCGCACCCCGACGCGGCTGATCTCGCTCTTGCGCGAACAGTTTAGCTGCGATCATATTTTCCAATGGCATGGGGATAATGATTTGAAGCCCGGCTTTAACCCCTATTTCGGCATGTTGGGGCTGGCCGATCACATTTTGGTGACCGAAGAATCCACCAATATGATTACCGAAGCCGCCTTTACGGGCCAATCAATCCATCTGCTGCGTCTGGAGGGGGGAAATGCTAAATTTGCTCGCTTCCACCAAGCCATTCGCAAAGCGGCTATTGCTCGTCCTCTTGAGCTTCCCTTGCAAAGCTGGACCTACCCGCCTTTACGCGAAACCGATCGCATCGCAAACACTGTTTGGGAACGTTGGCTGAGCCATGTGAAGAAAACGGATTTCCCCCCTTCAAACATCACGCAATAAAGTCTACATGGCCTCCATCCCTTTTCGTTTCAGAAAGATTATTCAATGCCCGATAGCAAACATAGCAAACTTCTCATCATTGGTTCTGGTCCTGCCGGCTATACGGCGGCGATTTATGGGGCCCGGGCCATGCTAAAGCCGGTTTTGGTGCAGGGCATTCAGCCCGGTGGAC
>JALWRV010000299.1 GCA_027080545.1 Parvularculaceae bacterium | reverse complement strand
GCGTAAACGCGCAAATTGGAAAGTTGTTGGCGGGCCAACGGGCTTTCCTTCGGCAGCATCCGCTCGACCGCTTTCATCAAGACGCGCTCAGGGTGTTTGCCTTGGAGAATCTTATCCATGGTGCGTTCTTTAATCCCACCCGGATGGCCAGTATGCCAATAGAATTTCTTGTCGCTCAGCTTGTTGCCGGTAAAGACGATTTTTTCGGCATTAACGACGACGATATTGTCTCCGCAATCAACGTTTGGCGTATAGGTGGGTTTATGTTTGCCGCGCAGACGCATGGCAATGAGAGAAGCAAGACGGCCAACGACGAGGCCTTCTGCATCAATCAACAACCATTTTTTCTCAACATCGGCGGGCTTCAAATTGAAGGTGCTCATAGCAATAGTCCAGTCTGGATGATGGATGGCAAGAAGCTGCGGTTTATAGGTAGGCCCCAGCCTCGGGTCAAGACTCTTTTATCACTATGTGCTGCTATTTTAGCTTATATTTCAATTGATTAAAAATGCGGTATTATTATACCTCATATTAAAACCAATAGGAATTACCCAAACGCTGAAGGAAAAGAGGGGTTTTTGATGGGGTCATGCTAATTTCCCATGTGGCATTATCACCCCGCACGGCTTCAAAACTCTCAACCGCGATCTGATAGCGGCTACATTCGACCCGCGCCCATAAGGTCACCGTGTCCCCATTACCCGGTAAGCTGGTTTCAATGGTAATGCTGTTGTCATCAGCCTCGATACGGGCGCCGCCATTGCGAAACAAATTATAGGTTTTGCCGGAGGTTTCATTAAAAAGCCGTCCGCGTAGGGTGCCGGAACGGATCATGGCGTCAATATTGCGCGGCAGACCGTTGGGCAAATCAATGACGATGCGAATATTATAGCTATTGGTGTTGCCACTATTGGACTGATAGGCAGCCGTAACCAGTTGAGTTTTTTCGGGCTGACGATAGACCGCTTGCTGCAAGCCATTTTGTGCCATGGAGCCGCTTATAGAACCAACCCAACTGGCTTCGCGCACCATTTCATAGACATTGGATTGATTGCCATAATGATCTAACCGAGCCTCTTCGACCGTAGGCGCAGGCAGGATTTCACCTTCCATTGGTGCATTGAGAGCCCCCCCAAGGTCTGCCGGTGCGATAGTCATCAAGGCCGCAAGGACGCCAAAACCCTGAGCAAATGCGGCTTGGAAGCTAACTGGCTGGAAGTAGAAAATAGACAAAGCGCCAATCCCCATCATGATTAACAAGACCGAATAGAGCGGCAGTTCGCCAAATCCGAATATCGCCCCGAGATAGCCCATCCAGCGATTAATCACAAACAAGGCCGATGCATCGGCGCTTTGCTGCAAATCGACCAGCATTGCCGTAACGATGCCCAGGGCGCCCGCGAAGGATAGCCCAAAATAGTCAGAAATGCCGAAATCAGATGGTAGTTTATTTACCCGGCGATCACCATAAGCCATGGTCTTTCTCCCAATTTTCCCCAGATGCCCAAATAATCATTGATGCCCCCTTCCCCAATCCCAGAGGCGTCTTATGTTATGCTATCACATGGAACGCGTCATGCAAGACGGCCCGCTCAGATAATTATGACTGTTTAGACGTGCTGGAAGGCGGTCTGGCGCCCCCAAAATCTATATCGAACAAATGTTCCAGCGAGGTGCGCGGCAGGCCCGATTTGACGCTATCATAGGGGGTAAGGTTCATGGCTTTAATGATGATGCGCTCAATCTTGGCGCCCGCTTGGTCCTCTCCAGTCGGCACAATGTCAAAATCAAGCACATTGATGCAGCCTAGATCCTGCTCGAAATGGCCAATGCCGTTCAAATCAGCCCCGCTGGCTATGCCGAGGATGATACGATTGACACCCTCATGGGCCACCAACAAGGCCTGTTGCCAAGGATGATTGAAGCATAAATCATGGATGGCCTGTCTTATCCGGGCTAACGCATCGATGAATTTTTCGCCGCCGGGAAGAAAATCTGCTTCGGGCAAGGCCGCACTATCAAAGGCATAGGCCAGTCTTGCCGCCAATTCGACCCGGCTGTCGGTGCGATAATTGCCGCCCTTTAATTCCGCAAAGCCTTGCGCAACCGAGATTTCCTCAGAGCCGTTAATGTGCTGATTGGCTGATTGAACCAATTGGCAAGTTTGCTGTGTGCGCGGCAGGCCAGAAGCGTAAAATCCATCAAACCTGACCTGACTGAGGGCTTCTCCGGCGATACGCGCTTGCTCTTGGCCAATGTCGGTCAAGGGCACTTGGGCAAAATCAACCAAGCCGGGGGTAAAATAATCTACGTGGCCATGGCGCATGAGATAAAGCCTTCTTCGCCCAAACAGTCCGGAAGTGCCGTTATTTTGTCTGCTCATCGATGTGATTCCCACTTTTCGACCCTTTGGTTAGCATTTTTTTGCCCCCTAGTTTCAAGCTTTTTACCGCCGATAATCGCTGGTCCTGACTGCGGGTTGGAAGTAAGAGTATGATTGATTGCCTTCCCCGGGGGTAAATTTATCGCTTGAAATCAGCATTTATGACTTGCTCCTTACGTAACGTCACCTTGTAGTAAGGGCCTATGAGCAAACCAGAAGCCTATACGATTGGTGAAATGTCCCGGCGATCAGGGTTGAGCGTACGAGCTTTGCGCCATTATGAAGAGCAAGGATTATTGACACCGGGGCGCACCAGCGCCGGGCGGCGCTTTTATACTCTTGCAGATATGCTGGTGTTGGCGCGTATTTCCCTTTTAAAGCGGGCCGGGTTTTCCATAACGCAAATTCGCACCCTTCAAGCCAAGGGTGCGCCCGATGCGGCCGCGCTGGTCGATGCTCAAGCGGAATACCTAAACGAGCAAATGGAAAAAATCATATCCTCTCTGGATGTTCTGGATCAGGTAAGGCGACGCTTAAAATCCGGGGAGCCTGCTGATGCTGAAAGCCTGTGCCAACTGATCCAAACCGGCGTCAATGTGATCGAACAAAATAGCTGGAAGAAAATTTATAACCGCTATTACACGCTCGAAGAACAGGAAAAATGGGCGCAAGCAAAAGGAAAAATGTGCGAGGCAATTGACATTGAAGAGTATAATCAGCGTTGGACCGATCTGGCTATGCGGATTGGCAAAGCCCTACCGCTGGATCCCGCATCAGAAAAAGCGCAAAACTTTCTCCAAGAATGGAATAAATTACTCGAGCCTTTGGAAACGATTTTAAGCCCAAATATGATGGAAGGGGCCAGCCGTCTTTGGCGTAACATTGATGATTGGTATGGACAAGTCGATCAGCCATTTACACCACGCATGATAAAATTCATCACCGCTGCCAAAGCCGCCGCGAAGAATACACATAAACAACGTTAGGAGACGATTATGACACGCATCAACACTAGACTGCTTATAGGGGTGGTGGCAGCCCTAGCCTTGACCGCGTGCGGGGGGCAGAACAAAGGTCAAGAGCCCAACAAGAGGGAGATTCCTGCCCTAGAGGGTAATAGTTTTGCCATTAGCAATGTGACCATTTTTGATGGCGGCGAGAGACAAGAAGGTCAATCCATCATTGTTCAAGATGGCCATATTGTTGCGGTGGGTGAAGAGACGATCCCATCCGATCTCGTAACCTTTGACGGGACGGGAAAGACCCTCTTGCCCGGCCTGATAGATGCCCATGTTCATGCTTTTGATGAGACTTCTTTAAAAGACGCATTACGCTTCGGGGTAACCACGGAGCTTGATATGTTTAGCGCGGTTAGTTTTGCTTCGGCACGCAAAGCTGAACGCGATAATTATGATAAAACTGATATGGCGGACCTTTATTCAGCCTTCACATTGGTGACCTCTGAAGGGGGACATGGCACGCAATTTGGGTTGGATATTCCCGTGATTGGCGATCCGGCCATGGCGGACGCATTCGTTAAAGCCCGCCTTGCGGAAGGGTCCGATTATATAAAAATCGTTTATGAGCCAAACAATCCGATCGTTACTTCTATCTCTAAGGAAATTCTAGAGGCTGTTATCAAGGCCGCACATGATCAAGGGGCCATGGCTATTGTGCATATATCCACATTGCAAGCTGCCAAGGATGCAGTGGCAGCAAAAGCAGACGGGTTGGTGCATATTTTTGCGGATAAGCAGATTGACCAAGATTTAATCACATCCATGCAGGACAATAATGTGTTTGTTATTCCCACCTTGTCGGTCATTGCCTCAGCGGCAAACCGGGGCCTTGGACAAGAGTTTATTGAAGATGAACGCTTCCGGCCCTATCTTTCGCCGATACAGATTGATGGTTTGGGCCTGTCTTTAAGTGGCGGGCGTGATCTTTCGGATCGGTTCAATCTGGATATTGCCTTAGAAAATACCCGTTTACTCCATGAGGCAGGGATTACCATTCTAGCCGGCACGGATGCGCCAAACCCGGGCACTGCCCATGGGGTTTCCATCCATGGGGAGTTGGTATTGCTAACACGTGCGGGCTTTAGCCCTAGTGAAGCCTTGGCAGCAGCTACCCAAACCAATGCAATGATTTTTAAACTTGAAGGGCGTGGCGCTATCGCACCAGAAGCCCGGGCTGATTTATTATTGGTAGAGGGGGATCCAACAAAAGATATTATGGCCACACGAGACATCAGTCTTATTTTTAAAAATGGCTATCTTGTTGAGCGTGCCGAGCAAATATCGACCGTCGCCAGCGCACAAAAGCCATCCCTTAACGATGGTTTTATAAGCCGATTTGAAAAAGGGCTTTCTTCAGCGTTTGGTGTTGACTGGATTACCACCACAGATCAATTAGCCAATGGTCAATCTACCGCTACTCTTACCAAAGTTGATGCCGGGGCCTTGGACAGCAGTGGCGCCCTGCGCATCGACGGGACCATCAGCACCAAATTTTTCTTCCCTTGGTCTGGCGCCGGTATATTTTTCTCCGAAGATTTTTCCAAAAGCTATGATTTTTCTGATTACCAAACCCTGCAATTTTATGCTCGGGGCGATGCGCGAGACCTTTCGGTCATGTTTTTCACCCGCACCTCAAGGCAGCGACCAGCCACAAGCGCGGTGAAAATTGATGGGGCGTGGCAGCTTTACGAAATTGACCTCGAAGCGGTGCGCGGGGCCGCAATGGACGAGGTTTATGGCTTGGCCATCACCGCGGGGCGACCTAAAGGGACCTTCTATTTCGAACTTGATGATGTGCAATTACGCTAAGGATGGATGCCCCTGAATCTTGGCCGAAGCCTGGGGTCTGAATTTAGCCTTAAGGCTTTTGCCCATTATCTTGAAATTTCTAGGTAATTAACGTTGATGGCCAATGATTGGGGGCGTTTTTCAGGAGGATTCCCATAATCCGCTCCATTCGCCCCTTGAGGGCCCATGGGCGTTAATACTTTTTCCGGTTTTAAAGCCAATATTTTTCTTTTGTCCCGCCAAAGATTTGATAGGCTGTCATTAATAGGCACAGATAGTCTGTTGATTATAGTCGGGGTTGGTAAGAACTGGGACTTTTACTGAGGTGGTCTTATAAGAGCTAGCCTCGAATAAGTGGGTCGTGGAAGAAGTGGGGAAAGCGTTCGAATGAAAAAGCCGCCATCCATTTTGGCGCTTATTTTTACCAGCACCGCATGTCTTTTTGGCCTGTGGTTTTGGTGGCAGACCTCGACCAACCCGACCGCTGCTTGGTCACGCTTTGAACTGCTAAACGCCTCTGGTGCAACAGCCCGCGCCCTTGGTCATGGCAACCAGTCAATTGCTCTATGGGAAAAATCTGGTGTTGATGCGGAAGATTTGGCTGCGAAGAAATTAAAACTGGCCCGCGCCGAAGAGATTGCCGGATCAGCTGAGCGATCTGTGGCGCTATATCGTCAAGTCCTTCAAAGCCAATGGGTCAGCACTCTTTCTGCTCGTAAGAAAAATAATATCAAACGACGCGTGGCGCGGCTGGAACTACTGCAAGGCAAGATACAAGAATCCAGCCCCTTTCTGGTTGAGATATTAGATCGCACTGGCGACGAAGCGACTATTTTTGAAAAAAATATCGGCCAACACCAACCCTCTGGTGATTTGCTATTTCTATTGGACGCCCGTGATTTGGTGGCTGAAAGCCTGCCGCCCGTAGCAAATGGCGAAGTGTTGATAGGCAATGATGAGGAACGTTTAGCGGCAGCGGCGGATTTTGTTACTCTAGGCGGGTTTTACGCCAAAATTAATCAAGGCGACTATGCCGCCGCCGGTCTCTTGGCTGCGGCTTATGAAACACGCTCTAGCCTGCTTGGGCAGGCTGATAGTGACACGGTTCATTCGGTGCTATTGCTTGGGCCTGTCTATGAGAGGTTGGGACGCCTCAACGAAGCGGAAAAGCTTTATCTCGCTGTGATGCATGCCCAGGAGAAGGCGCAAGGTCCGAACAATCCTGAATTAAGCCTCTATCTGCGCCTGCTTGCCAATGTTTACTCTCTCCAAGGGCGCTTTACGGAAGCTGAGGCGTTGAATGTGCATATCCGGCGGCTCTTCGGGGACGCCTATGGGGGGCGGCGCTATGTTGCCAATCAAAACCATGATCGGCGTTTGGATATTAACCGACCAGTTTCCATTAACTTTCCCCTGCCCGAAGATTACAAAGCCCCAGACATTGTTGCAGCGAGTGAGTATGAGATTCCGCTGTCCAAACCCCCGGAAGTAGAAGAAATGCATATCCGCCTTGCGGCAGAGCTGGGCGAAGATGGGCGCAACATGCCAGAACAGCTAAAGGCATTGCTCTCTTTATGCGCTGAAAATAGCGGACAATATTTAAGCCTGCGCTCTGGCTATCGATCCTTTGAAACCCAAACATGGCTGTTTGATCAAACGGATCATCATGGCAAGGTCACGCGTCCCGGCACGTCGGAGCATCAATTAGGGCTTGGTGTCGATATTGATGTCGACTATCGGTTGATGCGCAATTCGGATCGCGCCTATCAATGTTTTGAAGCCCATGGTTGGCAATATGGATTTATTCTCTCCTATCCCAAGGGGAATAAATATCTCGACGGAGCGGATACATATGAACCGTGGCATTGGCGCTATGTGGGCAATCAAACGGCTCGTCTCTATCGCGAAATTGGCCCCTTGAACAAACCACAGGAATTTTTGGCGGCCTTGCCCTGCTATGAGGAGCGCGCCAGAGCTGGCATTTGGACTTCAGCGGGTGATGTGGATATTTGCTTGGATACCCAGCGCTACGCCCCCAATCGAGCCGTGATAAGCGCTTCTCCCCGTTGGGACGACACTCCCAACTCGGAGCAAAACCAGCAGGGGGGGCGACCATAATGTTTGACCCCCTCTCCAGCCCCGCAGACATTGTTTTGACGGCACCCCAATTGAACCTGTTAAAAGGAAAATTGTATGATCGACTGCAGCTTGTCGCCAGTTCGCTGGATATAGAGGGGCATACATTGGGCTTGATGGCTTGGCCTGATCTTGTAGCTAAAGAATGTCAACTACCCGCCCTGACCCGGTTGATTATCATTGACCTGCGCCATGTTGCGGATCTTTCAGAGCCAGCTCTTTGTCACCAAATTGAAGCCTTGCTGGCAACAACCAAACCTCAAGAAATAGCTTTACATTTTTTGCTGACCAGAGAGCATAATGTCAGCGAGCGTCTATGGCTGCATGATTTTGGTACCCTATCGACCTTAAGCACGCCTATGCAGGCGCCTTCAGCCCATATCCGACAAATATTGGACAAGCGCGCTATTCTGGACGAGGCCGCCTTGCGGATCGGCTCCTTGCAGATGATCAAGGATAATTTTAACGCCGCCTTGAAACCAGCCGCATCATCCAGACTACTGACCATTGGCCCCCCTCACCCAACCTGCCTTGGACTGGCCAAAAATTTAAGTGATCGTGGGCATGAGGTGATCAGCGCTTTTTCTGTTCATCAAGCGATGCTGTATCTGGAATCATCCCCCTTTGATGGTATTATTTATTTTGCGGAAGGGTTAGCAAAACAATTTCCGAGCCTGTTACGCCTGGTTAGACGGCGGGATCGTTTAAGACATTTACCCGCTTTTTTGCTGTGTGATGAGGCCATTCATCTATCCTCCAGGCCTGGGGTTGAGGGGGCTGATTTTATTTTCAGTGAAAAAGATCCGTTGGAGTCTATCGCAACTGAAATCAGTCTTATTGCCAGACAATATAGTCGCCTGCGTATGGCCAGTGAATTTCTCGCCGGTGTTCGCTTTGGTGAGCGGACAAGCAAGGCCCGGCCTCTATGTTCCCGCGACTTTTTTGAATTTCATCTCGCCCGTCAATTGCACCATGCTCAGCAATATGCGCATGCCCATGCCCTTATATTGCTGCAATTCCATGTAGAGGTTGTTGCGACTGCTGGGGGGTGGCGCGATCATTTAAGTGGCATTGATAAAATACAACTTGAGGCACTGACCTACGCCGCCATGTTGAGCGAGGAACATCATCTGGCAGGACGCTTGGATGATAAATTATTGGCCTTGTCTTTGCAGGACACAACCCTCAATGCTGCCGAACGGCTACGCGATAAAATCGAATCTGTTCTAGGACAGATGGCGTTTCGCCATAAGGGCAAACCCTATCGATTGTCGATTGCCAGCGCTGTGGTACAAATGCGCGAAGATGAAAATATGTTATGCCTATTGCAGCGCGCTCGGCAAAATATTAATCTGGCTAAACCGCATCTTTTGGTGAGCTATAAAGCCAAGCCCACCAACGATAAAAAACCACCTGACTTAACATTAGTTCAATAGCATTATTTTTCTTCAGCAATATCAACCAAGATGGCGAGTATTTTTTTACAACCCTTCAACCGTGCCATTTCATCAATCCAATGCTGGCGAAATACTAATTTTTGATCGGGCCTGACTTTCATATCATAGGGCGATTGATTGATATAATCGATCAATCCGACCGGGTTGGGCACTTGATCTTTACGAAACGCGATTAATGCGCCTTTGGGGCCAGCGTCTATTTTTTCTACATTGGCGCGGCGACATAAATCCTTAATCATGATAATTTGCAATAATTGTTCTACCTCTTCAGGCAGTGGGCCAAACCGGTCGATCAACTCAGCGGCGAAGCCTTCAATCTCTTGGGGTTGAGATAGGTTTGAGAGTCTTCTGTATAAGGAGATGCGCACATCGAGGTCGCTGACATAGTTTTCCGGTATCAGCACGGCGGTACCAATATTGATTTGCGGTGACCAGCTATCTTCAATGGCAAAATCCCCTGCACGCATGCTCGCCACGGCCTCTTCGAGCATTTGCTGGTATAGCTCCACTCCAACCTCTTTGACATTTCCCGATTGCTCTTCGCCTAGCAGATTTCCCGCGCCACGAATATCAAGATCATGGGACGCAAGGGTAAAACCAGCTCCTAGGCTATCCAGGGATTGCAATACTTTTAAGCGACGCTCGGCATTATCAGTGAGTTTTTTGTTGGGCGGGGTTGCGAGATAGGCATAGGCGCGAATTTTTGATCGCCCTACCCGTCCACGAATTTGATAGAGCTGTGCCAGACCGAACATATCGGCACGATAGACAATGAGGCTATTGGCGGTTGGCACATCAAGGCCAGATTCAATGATGGTTGTTGCCAATAGAACATCAAATTTCCCGTCATAAAAACCGTTCATAATATCATCAAGGCGTCCCGGTGACATTTGGCCATGCGCTATTTGGAAGCGTATCTCCGGCACTTGCTCTTTGAGGAAATCTTCAATATCCGGCAGATCCGCAATGCGCGGCACCACGAAGAAACTCTGCCCTCCACGATAATGTTCCCGCAGCAGCATTTCTCTCGCCACGATGGGGTCAAAAGGACCGATGGATGTTCTTACGGCCAGTCGGTCTACCGGTGGCGTAGCAATTAAGGAAAGCTCTCGAATGCCACTCATGGAAAGTTGTAAGGTGCGCGGTATGGGGGTGGCGGTTAATGTTAAGACATGGGTGTCGCCACGAAACTCTTTTAAGCGCTCCTTATGTTTGACCCCGAAATGTTGTTCTTCATCTATCACCAAAAGGCCAAGATCAGAAAATTTGGTCTGTTGGCTCAATAATGCGTGGGTTCCGATGACAATATCCACGGTACCATCGGCAAGTCCGCTCCGGGCTTCTTGAGCCTGTTTGCTATTAATCATGCGGGACAATTGGCGAATTTTGAGAGGAAAACCAGCAAAGCGCTGTTCAAAGTTTTTGAAATGTTGGCGCACCAAAAGGGTTGTTGGGGCAATAAGCGCGACCTGACGGCCGGACATGGCCATAATAAAGGCTCCCCGCAAGGCTATTTCCGTTTTGCCAAAGCCAACATCGCCACATATCAATCGATCCATGGGCGTGCCTGACTTGAAGTCGGCCAATACATCGTCAAGCGCGCTTAATTGATCCCCGGTTTCTGCGTAAGGGAAACGGGCACAAAATTCATCCCAAATTGTTTCTGGAGGGTAGAGCGGATTTGTCTTTTTAGCTACCCGTTTGGCGGCAATTTCGATCAATTGCGACGCCATCATCTTCAGGCGAGATTTTAGCTTCGCTTTGCGGGCTTGCCATCCCGCACCACCGAGCCGGTCTAGGGTGATTGCCGCATCATTGTTCCCATAGCGCGACAAAAGTTCGATATTTTCAATGGGCAAGAATAGTTTATCGCCGCCAGCATAGGTCAGGTGCAAACAATCATGGGGGGCCCCGTGTACGGACAGGGTTTTCAACCCGTCAAAACGACCAATACCATGATCCACATGCACGATAATGTCGCCAACCGACAGGTTTGAAACTTCTGTAAGAAAATTATCAGCCCTTTTGCGGGGGGCTTTGCGCACCAGACGATCGCCCAGAATATCTTGCTCGGACAAGATCAATAGCGCATCAGTTTCAAACCCATGCTCAAGGCCAAGACAGACCATGCCTATGCTCTCATGGGCCATGGAGGCGGCATCAGACCACCCTTTTAGTTTAATGAAAGGGCCTGCCTCGTGATCTTCAAGCACCGATTGCAAGCGCTCCATGGAGCCTTCACTCCAAGCGGCTATGATTTTTTTCTTATCCTTCACTTCCGCTAAATAGTCGCGCACGGCCTCATAGACATTCTGTCCGCTAGCCCGTTCTGCAGCAAAATTTCTGCCTTGGCGTGCCTGCCATGAAAATGCCCGCTGCCCTTCAGGAGGGGCAAAGGGCGAAAGGGCCCGATGTCGATTGCGCATGAGGCCCTGATCCCAGCCAGATTGGGTGAGATAGGCTTTTTCTAGCGGTACAGGACGATAGGGGCTGGATGTAAATTTTAAGTTCTTGTTTTCAATGTCCCGATTGGCCTCGGCGCGCACCGAATAATAATCCTCAATTTGGGCAAGGCGTTCTTTCAAGACCAAATCCATCTGATGATCAGTGAAAATTATTTTTTCTTCTAAAAAATCGAAAAAACTTTGAGTATGGTCGTAAAATAGCGGTAGCCAATGTTCCATACCGGCGATTTTTCGCGCTTCGCTGACCGCTTCATAGATCGGGTCATCCCCACCGGGACCAAACAGGGTGCGATAGTTTTTTCTAAACCGGTTAATGTTTGCCTCATTGAGCAAAACTTCGCAGGCCGGATTGAGTAAAAATGCCGTTTGCTGACGCGTTGTGCGCTGGGATTCCGGGTCAAAACAGCGAATAGATTCGATAACATCACCGAAATAATCAAGGCGAATTGGCTCTTCCTCGCTTGGGGGATAGATATCAATCAACCCCCCCCGCACGGCAAATTCGCCTCGCTCACGCACGGTACTGGCCCGTGCGAACCCATTGGCCACCAAAAACTGGATTAGCTTATCACTGTCCAGCACATCACCTGCCCGTATATGGAGGCTGGAATCGGAAAATATTTCTCGTGGTGGGGTGCGCTGTAACACAGCGTTCAACGTGGTGGTGATAATTAAGGGACTATTGCCATCATGGCGCTCAAAAAGCGCCAAGGCAGCCATGCGCTTGGCTTGGATATCGGTAGAGGGTGATAGGCGATCAAAGGGCAGACAGTCCCAAGCAGGAAAGTCAATTATCGGAATATCGCTAGCGAAGAAATTTAAGGCCCGACCCATCGCTGCGGCCCGACCGGCATCGCTGGCAATATGGACACAGATAGTATTTTGCTGGCGCGCCGCATCCGCCAGCGCCATGGCATCGGCCCCTTCCGGTGCCCCATAGACCCCCAATGCCCCTGACATGGTCCACGCGGTTTCACGTTTAATGGACGCAATGGCGCTTTGATGATGTGCGGGCAATTGGCTCATCTTTTTAGCCCATGGTTTGCGCACGGACCAAGCCAGCGATTTCGGTTGATTGGGCAAATTGTTGCAGGGCTTTTAAGGCCAGACCATTGAAGGTTTCTGGCGGGGTCGCTTTGTTCATAATCCACTGATATAGGTCCTGATCAGGGGCAGCCAACAGTTTTTCAAAATCCGCCAGGAGGGCTTCGTCCATGCGATCCCCATGATGATGCACATAGCCGCCAATGATAATATCCGCCTCTTTAAACCCGCGATGGGTGGCGCGGTATAGTAATTTTTTTCGTCTTGCATCCATGGCGGCACCAATATTGTTATTCGCTTGGCCGTTGGTCTAGCCTGTGGCTTCAAGAAAATCACCCCCTTAATTGGCCCCACCTTCGATACCACTCTTTAGCGTTCCGCATCGCCTTGATCTGGGGTATGAAGCCACATGCGACCGGATATCCTAAACCCTCTTTTTACCGATATTACAGCCCTGAATGGGGTCGGGCCCCGCATTGCCCTTCTCATCCAGAAAGTCGCTGGTCCGCTTATCGTAGATTTGACCATGACCTTACCTGTGGGCATTATTGATCGCACTTATCAGCCGGGAACCGCCGCAGCCCCGGACGGAATACGCGCGACCTTTCAGGTGCGGGTAGAAAGCCATCACCCGCCGCCCAAACTGAAAACAAGACAGCCCTATAAAGTCATCTGCTCCGATGATAGCGGATTTATTGTGTTGATCTTTTTTCACGCTAAACCAGACTGGATCGAAAAATCCTATCCTCTGGGATCGCACCGCATCATTAGCGGTAAGGTTGAGCGCTATGGGGGAGAATTGCAAATGGCGCATCCGGAAATCAACCTGCCCGCAAATGAGGCGGCGGCGATGCCGCTGATCGAGCCAGTCTATCCATTAACTGCGGGCTTGTCCGGTAAAATAATGACAAAAGCAGTGGCCCAAGCCTTGGCCCGCCTACCTGATTTACCCGAATGGCTTCGCACAGACATTATAGCAAAACATCAATGGCCGGGATGGAAAGAAGCACTTTTACAAGCCCACCGTCCAACGGATAAAATGGGGCTGAACCCCCAAGCGCGTGATCGTCAACGATTAGCCTATGATGAATTATTAGCCAATCAGATCGCCTTACAGTTGGTGCGTCAAGCCAATCGCAAACTGCCGGGTCGGGTCTTACCACCAACACATATATTGCGTGAAAAAATATTGGGCGCCTTGCCTTTCCAACTGACCCAAGCACAACAACAGGCCCTTAGCGACATTGATGCGGATATGCGCTCGGAAAATCGCATGATCCGGTTACTGCAAGGGGATGTGGGCTCTGGTAAAACCATTGTGGCACTGCTGGCCATGGTCAATGCTGTGGAAAACGGGGCCCAAGCGGCCTTAATTGCGCCAACGGAAATTCTCGCCTTACAACATTTCGATACGTTAAAAAAACTCACCCAAGGGATTGATATTCAGATCACCCTTTTAACAGGGAGCCATAAGGGCCAAGAACGCCAAGCGATTTTACGAGGGCTGGAAGCTGGCTATGTGGATATTCTTATCGGCACCCATGCCTTGTTTTCTGAAGATGTTCATTATCATGATCTGGCCATGATTGTAGTGGATGAACAGCATCGCTTTGGCGTCCATCAAAGACTAGCCTTACAGGAAAAGGGGCGGCGTGCCGATGTGCTGGTGACCACCGCAACCCCGATTCCGAGAACCTTAGCCCTCACCACCTATGGTGATATGGACCAATCGCGCCTTCAGGAAAAACCGCCGGGGCGGCTGCCCGTTGATACACGCGCCCTGCCCATGCAGCGATTAAACCATGTGATTGAAGCCATTGGACGCGCTATTGACCGTGGGGAGCAGGTTTATTGGGTTTGCCCCTTGGTGGAGCAATCAGACAGGCTATCGCTGACCGCAGCGCAAGAGCGGTATGATATGTTACGACGCTATTTTCCTGATAAGGTGGGGTTGGTTCATGGCAAGATGAAATCGGTTGAAAAAGACCAAGCCGTTGAGGGGTTTTACCGTGGCGAAATAAGAATATTGGTGGCTACCACTGTCATTGAGGTTGGGGTTGATGCCCCCAATGCCACCATAATGGTCATAGAACATGCAGAACAGTTCGGCCTGGCACAATTACACCAGCTGCGGGGGCGGGTTGGCCGGGGCGATAAAAAATCAACCTGTTTGATGCTCTATCAGGCCGATGAGCAGGGTCAACTCGGGGAAACCGCCAAAGCCAGATTGCAGATAATGCGGCAATCGGAAGATGGTTTTCTCATAGCCGAAGAGGATCTACGCCTGCGCGGCGCAGGCAATGCTTTAGGCACAGAGCAATCAGGCTTTCCCCACTATCGGTTGGCCGATCTAGCTGAGCATAAAAGCCTATTGGAAATGGCCCATGATGATGCGCGCCTGATCGTTCAGGATAATCCGAAACTAGAAGGCTCGAGAGGAAACGCTTTGCGTATTCTTCTCTACCTATTTGGGCGCGACGAAGCTATTAAAAGGCTACGATCTGGATGAGGCCCGGGCGAGGACCCAATGAAATATGGCCCTTTTGCCGTGCGCCCCATTAGGTGATATGAAAAATGGATAGAAACGAATCTGGAAATGGCTATGTCTATTTTGAATAAATTCAGCTTATTTGTTGCTGCTGCAATATTAACGCTTACGGCGTGTACTCAAGAAAAAAACCTTGAGGGTGCTCCTATCGAATTGGTTGATTTTATTGGCACCTTTGAGGGCGATATTGGTGGAATCGCTTTTTGGCATCACCCTGTTTATAGCTATAAAAGCGGTGCGGTCATTGCCAATGGCAAGGCCGGAATGATTTTTATTTCTATTGAGGCTGAGCCCTCCAACACAATTGCCGGAGATTTTTCTTTGCGGCCCGATGTGGTCTATCTTGATAATCAAGAAGCCTTGATTTACGGCGTCGATAACCAGCGACACAATCTCGTTGCCATGCGCAAAAATGTTGGTAACGCCGCATTGGAAGAAGCCGCAACTTTTCCCCTACCAAAGGATGAGACCCTTATTGGGTTTTGCATGAACTCTTCCCTTTCCGGTAATTTTATTAATTCTGAAGGGGTTATGATATTTCGCCGCTTTGGGGACGCACGCACGGCACGACAAATAGACCATAGAACACCTTTCACAGCCTGTGTTACCGAACATCGCGAAGGGCTTGTTTTTGCCCACGATATCAACGGTAATTTTTTTCAAATTGATCCCAAGGGAGAGATAAAAAAATTAAAACTGCCCAAACTAAAATCTGTCACCGCCATGGATGCATATCGAGAGCAAGATGGAAGCCTGCACCTGGTGATATTTTCAGATGGGCAAGGGTATAATTTCAATCTTGATGGTGGAAGGGCAGTGGAAAAATTCACGCTGGTTAAAAGCCCCAATGGGGAACCCGTAAAACAATCTCGCGCTTTCGCCATGGCGGGGGG
>JALWRV010000298.1 GCA_027080545.1 Parvularculaceae bacterium | reverse complement strand
ATATGCTCAAGGCCAAAGTTTGTGGCAGGCCTTGCCCCCCAAATGCTTCAGGAAAGGCCAGCCCATTCCACCCCCCTTCCACATAGGCCTGATAGGCCTCCCGATAACCATCCGGGGTATGGACGCGTCCTTCCACCAGACGAGCGCCCTGCACATCCGCCTTCTGGTTTAAGGGGGCGAAGACATCATCAGCCAGCCGCGCACTCTCAGAGAGGACTGCCTCCACAAGTTCGCCGTTCAACCCGTCATAATGATTACTTTGTTCCAACGCCTCGAAATCGACCATATGGTTCAAGGTGAACATAATATCGCGTATGGGGGTTTTATAGCTCATGGGGTCACTTCCTTTGGGCCTTACCTTCTTAAAGTCTCTTGGCCATCTTAAGCCCATGTATGATTTTTTAGTAGCGTGTTTAGCAGCGATGGCGCAAAAAGCCCGATATGGAAACCAGAATAGTTGACGCCACTTCTGATGCGCTGGATGACGCCGCAAAACTATTGCGCGAAGGCGCCTTAGTGGCCCTACCAACCGAAACCGTCTATGGGCTTGCGGCCGATGGTCAAAATGCCCGAGCGGTGGCGGAAATATTTGCCGTCAAGGGCCGTCCCGAATTCAACCCCCTCATCGCCCATCTACGCGACAAACAACAAGCCGACTATTATGTGCGCATAACCCCTATGGCAGAACATTTAATGGACCATTTCTGGCCCGGCCCGCTGACATTGGTATTGCAAAAAAAATCCGACTTTACCATGGCCCCGCTGGCCTCTGCCGGGTTGGACACGCTGGCCGTGCGCGCGCCTTTAAGCCCGGTTGCTCAAGACCTGCTGCAACGTCTGGACCACCCCTTTGTCGCCCCTAGCGCCAATCTCTCCGGTCGGTTAAGCCCCACCATGGCCACCCATGTGTTCGACCAGCTTGGTGGCGACATTCCATTGATCTTGGATGATGGGCCTTGTGCTGTTGGCCTTGAATCAACCATCATCCGCGCTGATGGGGATCAACCAATTCTTTTGCGCGCGGGCGGGGTGCCCCTGGAGGCGATCGAAGCCTTGGTTGGCCCGGTGGTGGACGCCACCACCAAAGAGGCAAAGGCCCCCCACGCCCCCGGCCTGTTGGCAAACCATTATGCCCCCAAAGCACAATTACGCATCAACGCGTTGGCGCCCCAGGCTGATGAAGCCTTTTTGGCCTTTGGCCCGTGTGAAGGGGATCTCAATTTGAGCCCAGACCGTGATTTGATTGAAGCCGCAGCGAATTTATTCAACCACCTTCACCAGCTTGATGCCCAACATGACAAAATTGCTGTCGCCCCGATTCCCACAGAAGGGCTTGGTCGTGCCATCAATGACCGGCTAAACCGCGCCGTCAATCAATAGGTTGGCGCTTCCGCGCCGCTTGCTATACTCAATTTCCATATTTGAAGGAATTTTGCGTCTTGAGCGACCTACCCGATCAACACAAGCAAGCCCTTGCTACACGCGCAGGCCCCGGCGGCGTTATTGGAAAAACAGCTCTGGCGGCCCTTTTGCAAGAACAACGCGGGCGCGATCTATCCGGCCATACCCCACTAGCCCTAGCGCCCAATAGCCCGGAAGCGCTTAGTAAAATCATGGCCTATTGCTATCAGCATGATCTGGCTATGGTACCGCAAGGGGGCAATAGTGGCTTGGTTGGCGGGCAAATACCCCATGGGGAAATTCTTATTAGCCTTCGGCGCATGCGCGCGGTGCGGGCGGCATCGGTGGAAAATTTTACCCTTACCATTGAGGCTGGCGCCACCCTATGGGAAGCCCAACAAGAAGCGGAAAAAATCAATCTCTTATTTCCCATCTCCATCGGCTCGGAAGGCTCGTGCCAAATCGGAGGAAATATCGCCACCAATGCGGGCGGGGTGAATGTGCTTCATTATGGCAATATGCGCGAACAAGTTTTGGGGCTTGAGGTGATATTGCCCGACGGCACAATCTGGAATGGCTTAAACCGCTTGCGTAAAAATAATAGCGGCTATGATCTGAAGCAAATTTTTATCGGCGCTGAAGGCACGCTCGGCATTATTAGTGCTGCGGTTTTGCGCCTTTACCCACGCCCCAAAACCAAAACAACATTCTACACCTCTACCGCATCGGTCGAAAAAGCCCTTGCTTTGATGACGATGATACGCGCGGTTCCTTGCGGGGCACTTACCAGTTTTGAATTGATCAGCGATGCGGCCGAACGTTTGACCGTGGCCAATATTCCCGCTGCACAAAAACCGCTGTCCCATCAGGCACCCTTTTATGTTCTGGGCGAGATAAGTGGTGAAGATGAAGCGCTGATACAGCAATTTCTCGAACCAGCTCTGGCACAAGCACTGAAAACCAAGCTGATTGAAGATGCCACCATTGCCCAAACCGAGCGTCATCGCTGTCGTTTATGGACCTTGCGCCATGAAATTTCTGCCGCCATGCGGCCTGAAGGCGCTGCTTTCAAGGGCGATATTGCCGTGCCGGTGGCAGCGGTCCCCGACTTTTTACGCATGACGGAAAAGGCGGTGCGCCAGATCTGTCCCAAAGCGCGGATTATTGCCTTTGGCCATTTGGGCGACGGTAATATCCATTACGATATCATCCGCCCCGAGGGCACAGCGCTTGACCATCTCGCCCCCCTACGCGATCAACTAGAAGAGGCCGTGCTTGATTGCGTGGAAACGTTTCAAGGCAGCTTTGCCGCTGAACATGGGATTGGCCTATTCAAACGCGCACAAATGTTAAAGCGCAAAGACGCGGTGACTATGGCGATGATGCGCCGCTTGAAAAAAACCTTTGACCCCAAGGGCCTGATGAATCCCGGGCGCATATTCTAGCCCTGTAGCAAGATAGTGATCGCTATTCTTCCCCTATTGTCTCACAAGACACGGCTTTGTATGAAGAAGACCAAGAGACCGAAAGGCAAACGCCATGATCATTCTAATATCCCCGGCCAAAAATCTAAAATTTGACCGTGACTATCCGCCCATCACCCCGACCAAACCGCTGCTAGCTAGCGAAGCCAATCGGTTGGCCAACATTATGCGGGAGAAAACACCAAGGGATTTGTCCCGCCTGATGAAACTCTCGGACAATCTTTCCCAACTTAACCATAAACGCTTCAAAGCCTTTTCTCTGCGCCCGGCATCAAACCAGACCTGCCCCGCCATCATGGCGTTTAATGGCGATGTCTATCAGGGCCTTGACGCCGCTAGCCTCACCCCAGCCGATCTCGATTATGCGCAAGATCATTTGCGTATTTTGTCCGGTCTTTACGGGATATTACGTCCGTTCGATGCAATGCAGCCCTATCGCTTGGAAATGGGCACCAGATTGAAGAATGATCGCGGGGCGACCCTTTATGATTTTTGGGGAGATCGCCCGAGCAAATTATTACGCCGTGAATTACGCCAACAAAAAGCGCCCGTGATCATCAATCTCGCATCGGATGAATATTTTTCAGTAATTGACAAAAATGTGCTGGATGCCCCCATCATCACCCCTTCTTTTAAAGAAATAAAAGAGGGCAAGGCTCGCGCCCTATCGTTTTTCCTAAAGCGTGCCCGTGGCTTAATGGCCCGCTGGATCATCGAAAACCGTATCGAAAACCCCGAACGGTTGAAAGAATTTAATCTCGGCTCCTATCGTTATGACAAAAAAGCCTCCACGCCGGAGCGTTTGATTTTTACCCGCAAACAACCAAAACCGGTGCAACCCAAAACTTCACGAAAAAAGAAGTTAAGCGCATGAGCATGATCCCAGACCTTTCTGGCAAAACCGCCCTCATCACAGGCTCAACCAGCGGCATAGGGCTGCATTTTGCCCGCTCTCTGGCCCGCGCCGGGTGCAATATTATTCTGAATGGCTTTGGCGAGGCGTCGGAAATTGAACACAATCGTCAGGCCCTTGAAAAAGATCATGGGGTGAAGGCCCTCTATCACGGCGCCGATATGAGCAAGCCTGAGGCAATAGTCGCACTCATGGCCTTCGCCTCAGAGCAATTTGGCGCTGTCGATATTCTGATTAATAATGCCGGTATTCAAAAGGTTTCCCCGATCGAGACATTTCCCGATGAAAGCTGGGAGGCCATTATTGCTATCAACCTGTCCGCCTGTTTTTATACGATCAAACAAGCGGTCCCCATGATGAAGGAAAAGGGGTGGGGACGAATTATCAATCTGGCTTCGGTTCA
>JALWRV010000297.1 GCA_027080545.1 Parvularculaceae bacterium | reverse complement strand
GCTCTGTGGTTACGAATAAAACCTTATAGAGAGAAAAGAAGATTGGCATCTGGATGAGAATGGGCAGGCACCCGGCAACGGGATTGATGTTATGCTTTTTATAAAGCGCCATCATTTCCTGCTGCAGTTTCATTTTATCATCTGCATAACGCTCTTGCAGCTTCTTCATTTCTGGCTGCACTTTTTTCATGTTGGAGGTCATCTCATAGCCTTTATTGGCAAACCAGAACAAAAGTGCCTTCAACACCAGCACCAGCAAGAGAATAGCGACCCCATAATTGCCGGTAAGCTGGGCAAAAAAGTGCATGAGATTGAAAATCGGACGGGTAAGGAAAAAGAAATTCCCCCAATCAATGGCCTTGTCGAACCCGACTATGCCAAGCCCGCCTTTTTCAACCGGTTTTTCATAAGAGCGCAGCACGTCCACATGTTTGGTGCCTGCATAAATGCGGGTCTCGAAAACTTTTGATTGGCCCGGGGCAAGGATGCCGCCATCGCTTTGATATTGTGCACCAAAAAC
This sequence comes from Parvularculaceae bacterium, assembly GCA_027080545.1. Classification (GTDB taxonomy): domain Bacteria; phylum Pseudomonadota; class Alphaproteobacteria; order Caulobacterales; family Parvularculaceae; genus S012-90. The sequence goes on along the minus strand of JALWRV010000297.1, from coordinate 3,686 downwards.
CGGCGCTTCTACAGTGCCGAGATTTTGAATGCTCTCGGTCACTTGCGTGCCTTGGGGGGGGACAATAGCGGTGAGCCAGTTTTTATTGGTCAGACCAATCCATCCGGCGGTGCCGGTGCGGGTGATGGTTTTGCCCTTTTTGATAAATTTGCGAAATTTTTCGCGAAACATTTTGCCATCCGCTATGCCCACCGGGCCTTCATGCATAATAAAGGTGTCACGATATTGTGGTGTTTTCTTTGGGGTGCCGCGCACATAGGAGGGGTCCGGCAAGCCTTCCATACGGGTTAGAGCATAGGGTTTGAGGCTGATGTCAGCGTTGGAATTATTGGTGATTTTATGATCATAGGTGAACATGAATTTGTTATCGACTGTGATGGTCAAATCATGGCGTACCCCATCGGCTTCCCGGGTAAGGGTGATGGGTGTGCTTGGGGTGAGGCTATGGCCTTCGCTTAATCGCCATTCTGCGCGATTGCCTGCTTTGGCATTTACCGCAACGCCACTTTGGGCATAGAAGGCACGCTCACCCAGTGCGGGGTTGAGCAAGACCAGAGACGGGCTGTCTTTATCAAGGGTTAGTTTGTAATTTTTGAGGGTGAGGTCATCAAGGCGGGCCCCGGCAAGATTGATCGAACCGGTGAGTTCGGGGGTCTGTATGGAAACGCGCCCGGGCGCTCGGGCCAACGCCGCCTCGCGGGAGAGTAATTTATTTTCGTTGAGGTCAAGACCAACAACATTATCGTCCCCAAGGCCATTTTCGGTTGCCTCCGGCGATTGCGCCGCGATAGCCGCCCGTTGGGCCTCCATGGCTTTTCGTTGCGGACCAAAGACAAAAAAATCAAAGCCCAAAAAAACAATCATCGATAGGGTGATGGCGAGAATAAAATTGCGATCCATGGATCATTCCGTTGGTTGGCCGGGCGCTGCGAAACGGCGCAATGGCGTGAAGGTCTGTATTAAATAGGGCTTACAAGCGCCGCTTTCAAATCGTCAAGTAATGTTTCGTAGTTGATAGACATGGCGCGGGGACGGGCAATAAGCACATAGGCAAAGCCCGGTTTGGCGTAGCGGGGAAGTATGTCATGGGCGGCCGCCCGTAACCGCCGCTTAATGCGATTGCGGGTCACGGCATTGCCCAGCTTTTTGGTCGCCGTGAGCCCCAAAAAGGCAGCATTTTGTTCCGCAAACAAAGGGGCTGCCTGCAAGAAAAAAGCAGAAGATCGGTAAAAATAGCCATCAAGACGTTCAGGGCGCCGGAGTCGCAAAAAATCCGCCCGTTTGCGGAGGGGGCGGATCTCAATTGATGTGGCTGTTTCTACCATCTAAAAATGCTTTTAGGCCACCGTTAAGCTGCAATCCGGCATTAAGGGCCGGCATTAAGGGCCCGGCATAAGGGCTACGCCCTAGAACTGGGCCAAGCCTCAAAAACCTGAAGCGGTGAGGCGAGGATGCCTTTGGGGCTAGAGCGACCGGATATGCCCCTTAAGCGGACAATTTCTTGCGACCACGTGCGCGACGGGCCTTGAGAATGCGACGGCCCCCAACGGTGGCTTTGCGGGCGCGGAACCCGTGGCGGCGCTTGCGTTTGATGCGGCTTGGTTGAAATGTACGTTTCATGGCGGTAAGCCTTTGATTTAATAGACAAAAAATTCCTGTTTCGTCAGGAGGCCACACTCGGTAGAATGGCCAATGGCGAAAGAGTGGAGGAGATACGCGACCAGCGCCCAAGCGTCAAGGGGTGTTGGGGCCGCATTTTGCCTATAAAGCCCGCTGTTTGGATGCGTATTTGTTTGGATGGGGCGTGCCTCCTTTGCCTCTGGTCACGGCCATCATGGAGCTGTGATGGAATGTGAAGACAAATATGAAGACACTGGAGGCTTTCTCGCCGCATTGTGAGTGCCCATTTTCAAGTAGTTGGCGTAGAAGGCACAGAAGATAGCGGGCCTTCCTCTCAAATCCAGCTGCAAATGGGCCTACTGCAAATGGGCCTGCCGTAAATGGGGCGGGTAACATGGTGGACGACAAGTTGAGAGATGGGGATTTATAAGATGATCAATGGATTCGATAGCCGACCAACTAAACTAATATCGCGGATGCGGTTTTGTCTGCTTGGGGCTTTTTTGCTTTTATTCGGTGGCGTGAGCCTTTTGTTGGCCTCGGCTCAGGCGAATGACATTAATTTTTCCTACTATTCGGGGGAGGTAAAAACCCCGGTTGATCACAGCGCATGGGCTTTGTTTTTGAATAAATATACCGCGACCAATGCAGACGGCATCAATTTGATGGATTATGGGGCCGTGACCGCCGAGGACCGGGCTCAGCTAGAAGCCTATATTGCCAGCTTGGAAGCCATTGACCCGACCCGGCTGGGGGGTGATGAAGCGTTCGCTTATTGGGTTAATCTCTATAATGCGGTGACCGTGAAAGTGGTGCTGGACCATTATCCCGTTGCTTCCATTCGCGATATCAGAACCGGGTTTCGCGCCGGACCGTGGCGGCGCAAGCTGGTCAAGGTGGATGGGGTTATGCTGAGCCTTGATGATATTGAGCACGGGATTTTGCGGGCCTATTGGAATGAGCCACGGGTGCATTATGCGGTTAATTGTGCCGCTATGGGTTGTCCTAATTTAGCACGCAAACCCTATAATGGGGCAAGTTTGGATAGCGACCTTGATGCGGCGGCGCGCAACTATATCAATTCGCCCCGTGGGGTCGTGATTGAGCGTGGGCGCCTTACCCTATCGGCAATCTATCGCTGGTATCGATCGGATTTCGGGCGCTCTGATGCGGATATTTTGGCTGCTTTGCGCCAATATGCGGCCCCTGAATTGCGCGCCACCTTATCGCAATATCGAAAGATTGATTCATACGCCTATGATTGGAGCCTCAATGATGCGGCGCTGATGGCGAAGGAATATAGCGCTAATACGAGGTAATTCACGCAAAGTCGGGGAAATAACTCAACTATTAGGAATAAACATGACCGAAAATAGCCACATGGCTGATGCGCCGAAAAACAAATCGCTTCTAGGGCGCTTGATGCCAGTTTTGATAATCGGTGTGGCGTTGGCTTTGTTTTTTGGTTTGGGATTACAGAAATATTTTTCTCTCGACAGTTTGCGGGAAAACCGAGAACAGCTATTGGCGTGGCGGGATCAAAATTTTTGGTTCGCGCTTGGTATATTTACCGTGGTCTATACCGGTGCGGTCGCCATATCTTTTCCCGGCTCTTCCATTTTGACAATTTTTGGCGGTTTCTTGTTTGGCTTATGGGCGGGAACGGGCGCCGTTTTGATCGGGGCCAGTATTGGCGCGACCATAATTTTTTTAGTCGCCAAAAATTTTGCTGGTGATTTATTGAAAAATAAAGCGAGCGGGTTTGTTAAAAAAATGGAGCAGGGTTTTCGTGAAGACGAATTATCTTACATGTTCTTGTTGCGCCTCGTGCCCGCCTTTCCATTCTGGGCGGTCAATATTGCCTCCGGTCTGATTGGTGTGAGTACCCGCAACTATTTAATTGGCACTTTGCTCGGTATCATTCCCGGCACGTTTGTTTATGTCAGCATTGGCAATGGGGTTGGCGCTGCCTTTGAGGCGGGTGAAGATGTGCAACTCTCCGGCGTGTTGACCCAGCCAGCGATATTATTGCCGATTGTTGGATGGGTGCTTTTGGCCCTGATTCC
>JALWRV010000296.1 GCA_027080545.1 Parvularculaceae bacterium | reverse complement strand
GGTCTGGTTTTATCATTTCCCGAGATGGCTTCGTGGTAACTAATAATCATGTGATCGACGAGGCAGACTCGATCAAGGTAACTTTGTCCGATGGCACCGAATATTCAGCCAGTATTGTCGGCGTTGATCGCGAGACAGATATTGCCGTGTTGAAAATCGAAGACGCCACGGAAAAATTACCCTTCGTTTCGTGGGGGGATTCCATCAATGCCCGCGTTGGCGATTGGGTAGTAGCCATCGGCAATCCGTTTGGTCTCGGCGGATCGGTGTCAGCAGGCATTATTTCCGCGCGCAACCGCGATATCGATAGCGGTACCTATGATGATTACATCCAGACCGATGCAGCGATCAATCGCGGCAATTCCGGTGGTCCCTTGTTCAATATGAAGGGCGAAGTGATCGGCATGAACACGGCGATTTTTTCACAAACCGGGGGCTCTGTGGGGGTTGGCTTCGCCATCCCGGCAGATTTGGCCCAGCCTGTCGTGTCGCAACTGATTACCTACGGCGAAACCCATCGCGGATGGCTCGGGGTGACATTGGGCGAATTGACCCAAACCAGAGCGAAAGAGCTAGGGTTGGATTCACCCAATGGGGCGCTGGTTTTATCGGTGCGCTCGTCTTCTCCAGCGTTAAGAGCCGGTTTTCGAGCCGATGATGTGGTGATTTTATTTAATGGTCGGGTGATTAAAAACAGCCGTGACCTCACCCGGGCAGTGGCGGATACGCCGGTGGGTAAAACCGTCAACGCTAAAATTATGCGTGGCGGCAAGCAAATGGTATTGCGGGTGACCGTTGACCGTCGGGAAAAAGCCCTGCGCCAGCTTTCTTCACTCAATCCGTCAACAAATCTACCAGCCGGTGCGGCGACAACTTCTGGTCTCACCTTACAAGAACCAACCCCGGAAGTGCGTCGCCTCTACGGGCTGGCGGAAGACACAAAAGGCATTGTGGTGACAGCAATTGATCCATCCTCACCAGCGGCGCGGGTTTTACAAATTGGCGACGTAATTTTGGAAATTGGTTGGAACAAAATATCCAACCCGTTTGATGCGGTGGACAAATTCGAGCAATTGCGTGCGCTCAATTCCGGACCAATACAAATATATGTGCAGCGTGGTGATTCACTCTTTTATGAGCTGATTAAGCCATAAATCTCAAGAGTTCAGCTGCGCGGTTGGTGCATGGACAAATCGGTCCTTGCTGATCCCCATAATATAGAGCAGGGCGGTCAAATCGGCATGGCGTACGATGCAGCGCGCCTTTTGTTCGACAATCGGTTTGGCCTGAAAGGCAACTCCGATACCTGCGGCCTCAATCATTTCCAAATCATTAGCGCCATCACCAACACATAGGGCTTGCTCTGTGGAAATATCCAGTAAATCGCAATAGCGTAGCAGGGCCTCATATTTAGCATGGCGGCCAAAAATTGGCGGCATTATCCGGCCGGTCAATAATCCGCCGTCAATTTCCAATTGATTGGCCTGATTATCATCAAATCTTAAAGCCTGAGCGATGCGATGGGTAAAAAAGGTAAAGCCCCCGGAAACCAGCGCCGTATAGACACCAAGATCACGCAAGGTGGCCAGCAAGGTCGTCGCACCGGGGGTGAGACTCAATTGTTGATCGAGAACCGTCTGAAGCGTGCTGTCGGGCACGCCTTTCAACTTCGCCACCCGCTCAAGTAAAGCAGCCTCAAACGGAATATCACCGTTCATGGCTTTGCGCGTAATCGCCGCTATTTCTTCGCCAAGGCCCACATGATCTGCCAACGCATCAAGGCATTCCTGTTGAATGATCGTGCTGTCCATATCGGCGATCATGAGATAAATCATTGGCACGCCGCGCATCATCATCCAATCAATGGGTCGCGAACCGATATGACTTAAAATTTGCGGTTCCAAGATTGCGCTATTCGTTCCGTCGGGCAGTTCCCATTGGGCGGCTTCGCGAGGGGCCAGAATACGGGGCTGGGCATCGAGCAATTGAGAAACCCCAGCGACGAAATCATCATCGAGACATTTTGCCTCCGGGGCGCTAATGAGGGTGAGCTGATAGGACATTTATGCTAGGGCACTCGAATATGAACTCTGTCATTCTTATTGCAGGCCCCACCGCCAGCGGCAAGTCCGATGTCGCGATGGCTCTGGCGCGCGCGATCGGGGGGGTGATAATCAACGCCGATGCGATTCAGGTCTATCAGGATTTGCGGGTTATAACTGCCCGCCCATCGCCTGAAGATGAGGCCGCCATACCGCATTTCCTATATGGCTATCTTGATGGCGAGGAGCGCGGCTCGGCAGGCAAATGGGCGAAGCAGGTCGCTTCTTTGTTGGCAGACATCACTCAAACCGGGCAGGTTCCAATTCTGGTCGGTGGCACCGGGCTTTATTTCAAAGCCCTAACAGATGGGTTGGCCGACATACCGGCCATTGCTGATGATGTGCGCAAACAGGCACAAGCGCGGCTGGAACAAATAGGGCCAACGGCCTTCAAGGCGGAAATTCTCACATTCGACCCTGAAATGGCGCATCTATCAGTTAATGATCGCCAAAGGCTGATCCGCGCTTGGGAAGTTTATCACGCTACGGGCAATAATCTCAGCCATTATCACAATCAGCCCCGCCAGCCCATTTGCCAGACGATCGAAGCCAAATTCATCCTCCAGCCCCCCCGCGATAGGCTCTATGCCAATTGTGATGCGCGGGTGCCTAAAATGTTAACCATGGGGGCCTTGGCCGAGGTCGAAACCCTGCGTGACCGCCATCTGGCGGCTGATTTGCCCATTATGAAAGCCCTTGGGGTCCCGGAACTGATGGAGCATCTGGACGGCAAAACAAATTTGTCCACGGCACAGGCCCATATCCAGCAAAATACGAGGCGTTTCGCCAAGCGCCAAATGACCTGGTTTCGCCAACAATGTCAGGACTGGACATTTGTCGAAAAGGGTGAGGATCTGATGACCGCCTTTTCTGCCCTGTGAGGGGCAATAAAGTTTCATTGCCAATTGCCCCATGATTGGGTTAGATGATTGCTTTCCTGCACGGTTTTTGCATCCGTTTCGGGAAAAGGGCGAGATTGAAGGGTCATTCCGATGTCTGGTCTATTGTTAAAGCCACTCGTTTCAGGCCGCGTTACCCATGTTCAAACTCTTCTCGATGCTTGGTCAATTTCTCAATAATATGGACCGCAAAGCGTGGACTTCGCTGTTTGTCACGGTAGCTCTGCTGCTTTTTGTGGCCTTTATGCTGCTGTTTGGGCGTGATTTGTTCGGCATCAACGAGCATAAACTCCAAGAAATTATGACCTCGATCGCCGATAGTCCGCTGGCTTTGATCAGCGTTATTTCGGTTTTTTGTGTGCTGGCCCTTACGGGCTTTCCCCAAACCATTCTATTTGCCGGCACCAGTGCGGTGTTTGGGCCCGTGACCGGGGCCTTTTATTCATGGATTGCCACCATGGCCAGCGCCACCTTGACCTATCTCATTGGCACTCTGTTTGGGGGCCGTTTGGTAGATCGGATGGAGAAAGGGCGAATTGCGTCACTGCTGGATTTGCTGCAACGCCATGGCATTGCCACAACCATGATGATCCGCTGGACGCCCTCGGCGCCTTTCATCGTGATTAATTCTGCGTGTGGCGCGACCCGAATTCCCATTTGGAAGTTCTGGCTCGGCACCGGCATTGGCATTATTCCGAAAATATTATTCGTCTCCATTTTCACCGATCAGGTGAACAATGTGATGGAATTTTTCTCGACCATGGATTGGCGCAAATTGATGATTATTGTACCTTTGGTGGCCTTGTGGTTTGCGTTTTTGCTTTTGATGCGGTGGCTCTTTATTCGCTTTCGTCGCGGTGCTGGTTAAACATCTTCCGGGCCGGAGATGGACGCCACTTTTTGCCATGCAGGCCGCTGCTTCAAACGCTGCCAATAGGCTTTCAGATTATCAGGTACAATATCAAACTGATTTATTACCCGGTGCAAAAACAGCATATAGCCAATAGAAATATCAGCGGCTGAAAAAGTACCGAGCATATATTCTTTATCACCAAGGGCATCAGCGATGAACTGCATATTTTTTGTCGATTCGGCTTTGGCCCAGACAACCATTTTTGGGTCCCGTAACTTTTCGGGTAAAAAAACCGTATGGCCTAGCAGCATGGTTATAGCCGTGGTCAGGCCCGCTTCACCAAAATGCAACCATTGAAGATAGCGCCCATATTCAATGGTCTTATGGGGTGGGTGTAGTGCCT
>JALWRV010000295.1 GCA_027080545.1 Parvularculaceae bacterium | reverse complement strand
TATGCGCCAACACCCGAAAAGATCGGGCGCAAGAAATTGGTTGATGGCGTCGATCCAACATATTTTTATCGCCGGTGTGGTTATTACCGGCCTGTTTAACCCAATTTTTTGGGCAGTTTTCCTGCTCGCCATTACAGGCATGATTGAAACAAAAGATTTCTTGCCGCCCCCTCTAGCCTCCTTGGCGATTTTTTGTTTTCTGGTCGGCAATTTTTTCCATCTCTATCTCTTTATTGCCGCCCCCATGCGCCGCCGCTGGTATGGCTTGCTTTTTTATGGCTTGTTGGCGCCCCTCTATTGGGTCATGCAATCCATCGGGGCATGGATGGCGCTTTATCAATTTTTCACAAAGCCTTTTTATTGGGAAAAAACCGAACATTTCCTTGCGGAAATCCCCCCTGATGACCCCGCCCGACAATTCGCTGATCAAGGTCCGCTCACATGACCCTTCTGCGCACCGGCTTGCTTACAACCCCTCTATTCCTTGCCGCCATTATTCTCGACATCGCATTTTGGCAATGGCGCCACCCACTCCTTCCGCTCACCCCGCTTTTACTGGCAAGAATGCTGATCATCCTCACGACGATCACCATATTGATTTTAATCGCCCTGCCCCCTTCCCGACGCACATCAACACGCTTTGTGATATTTCTGTCTCTTGGCCTGTTTAGCCCGGCCCTGCATTGGTCCTTATCCGCTCCCGGCCTCGCCTTAAGCCTCCCCACCAGTATCGCTATCTCCCTGTTTATTTTTTCTCGCCAGCCCATCACCCCTCTCAACTCTATTCTTTTGGGGCTATTGCTCGCCATTTTTATTTATTTTCTTCCGGGCAGCAGCGCCCTTATCATCGCCCCGCTGGCTTATATTTTGTGGCGTGGTCAAAAATGGAGCTGGGCCGACAAAGCCGCCGCCAGCCTGATGGTTTTATTTCCAAGCCTCATGGTCTTGTTCAGTTTTCTCCTCATCCGCCGGCTTGGGCTCGCGCCATTACCATCCCCGGCCTTTGAAAATTTTTCCCTTTGGCCAAGCCTGCCTCTTTTAAGCGCCTTTACCTATGGTGCCATTTTGGCTTGGCTCTTGACCCGCCCCCACCCTGCGCCCAAACCGCTTTCCAAACCTTCCCCAAACGCGTAAGAGGGGCCCCATGCCTACCCCCTCTTTGAATATGCTTTCCGGCCTACGCTTTTGGAAAATGAACGGCCTTGGCAATGATTTTGTCATTGTCGATTTGCGCGGTACGCAGGTGCGTTTAGGGACCGACGAAGCCCAATTTCTTGGCGACCGTGATGGCCCCTATGGCTGCGACCAAATCATCACATTGGAAGAGAAAGACCGGCAAATTTTCATGGGCATACACAATAATGATGGCAGCGCAGCAGAAGCCTGTGGCAATGCGGCCCGTTGTGTGGCTTGGCTGATGATGCAGGAGCAACAAAGCGACGAGATAAGTTTGCTTTCTCCGGCTGGCCCATTACATGCAAAGCGCGTTGGCGCTGACCGCATCCGTGTTGATATGGGGGCCCCAAAATTGGCGTGGCGGGAGATCCCCTTAGCGGAACAAATGGACGACACGCGTTTCATCGACATCAAGCTGGGCCCGATTGATAAACCCGTCCTATGGGGCCCCTCGGCGGTTAATATGGGCAATCCCCATTGCATCTTCTTTGTCGATGATGCCGAGACCCAAGCTCTGGAGCGTTTCGGCCCCATGGTTGAAGGCCACCCGCTCTTTCCCCAACGGACCAATGTTTCTGTGGCAGAAGTGCGCAGCCGCCATGATATTCGCCTGCGCGTATGGGAGCGCGGGGTTGGCATCACCAAGGCCTGCGGAACCGCCGCTTGCGCCAGCTTGGTCGCCGCGCATCGCCGCCGACTGACCGGCCGCAAAGCAGTGGTTCACCTTGATGGGGGCCCCCTTGCCATTGAATGGCGCGAAAGAGACGATCATGTGCTGCTGGTCGGGCCCACGGCACTAGAATATGAGGGCCAATTATGATCCCCCCTCTCAACCTTTCGCCTGATCCTCTATTCAACCCGTCGAATGGTTAGGCTAACACCGCCAACCCGCAAACCTCGATAGCCAACAATCGCCTTATTGGTTATCACCCCGTTGCGATCCAGCACCAGAATATCGCGAAAGCCGACAATCCGTCCTTTGCCCCCATCCCGGCCGGGCAGGCGCATTTTATATTCGAGACGAAAACTATCTCCCTCATTAAAGCCACGGGCCACCCCAACCACATCTTCCCGCGTGCCTTCATATTCACCATTGGCTAGCTTGGTCAAACGCCAGGTCTTGCGATCCCGCTCCCCATCATCATAGATAAAATCCTCAACCAGAATCAGCACGTTGCCATCCCAATTCCCCGTCATATTGGCGGTAAAGGGGCGCTCGGTCCCGTTGATGGCCGTAAAGGTTCCCCGCCCCACGGTCTGGCCTGCAAGGTCCCGCTCAATGACAAAAGCCCGCTGATCTTCTTTCGCCAATGGCGAACGCGGACGCGAGGCACAACCGACAACAAGACCTAACCCCACGATCAGAACCAATATGCCCGTCCACCCACAGCGCTTTGACACAATATCCAGCATAATCCACTCCCTTTCACCTGATTTGCTAAAGCCTATCCTCAATACGCTCCCAAAACCATGACGGATTACCCCTGTCACCCTCCCTAATGGTGAATATGGCTTGAAGCGGCGGCCTCTATAGCGCATTTAGAGGGCCTGAAAACCATCGCTTGAGACCTAGACCCCATGGCACCCAACCTGCAACGTCCCCCTGATTCCGGACAGAATGACTCATCGGCCATAAAAACCGTCACCATGGGCTGTCGGTTGAATGCCTATGAGAGCGAACGCATGCGCGAAATGGCAAAACGCGAAGGGCTGGAAACAGCGATTATCATCAATAGTTGCGCCGTGACCAATGAAGCGGTGCGACAAGTGCGCCAGACCATTCGTCGCTTGGGGCGCGAACATCCAGACCGGCCTCTAATCGTTACCGGTTGCGCCGCACAAATCGACCCTGACGGCTTCGCCGCTATGGATGAGGTTGCGGTGGTGCTGGGTAATCATGAAAAAATGCTGCCGCAAAGCTGGCACAGCCTTTTTGATGATCCTGACACTGGCAAGCTTCGGGTCAACGACATCATGGCAGTGCGACAAACAGCACCGCAATTGCTGCCCAAGGATAATCTCTCTCATGTTCGAACCTATGTGCAAATTCAAAATGGCTGCGATCATCGCTGCACTTTTTGCATCATCCCCTATGGGCGCGGCAATGCCAGATCCGTGCCCATGGGCGATGTGGTGCGTGAAATTGACCATTTAGTTGCCCAAGGCAGTGCCGAAATTATTTTGACAGGCGTCGATCTTTCTTCTTATGGACCGGATCTGCCGGGCACCCCGACCCTTGGCACATTGGTACAAAAAATTCTCGATCGCATTCCTGCTTTAAAAAGATTGCGCCTTTCCTCAATCGATGGGGCAGAAATTGACCCCCTCCTGTTTGATCTTATCACCCAGCACCCCCGCATCGCCCCCCATGTTCATCTGTCCCTACAAGCTGGTGATGATATGATCCTAAAGCGCATGAAGCGCCGCCATACGCGCGCCGAGGCCGTGGCCCTGTGCCATCGGCTAAAAACCGCTCGACCAGAGATTGCCCTCGGGGCCGATCTCATCGCCGGTTTTCCCACCGAGACCGAAGCCATGTTCGACAATAGTGTGCGGCTGATTGATGAATGCGATCTCAGCTTTACCCATATTTTTCCGTTCTCCCCAAGAAAAGGCACCCCCGCAGCGCGAATGCCACAATTAGACCGCAAAACCATCAAACAGCGGGCCGCCCGCTTGCGGGCCGCAGGGCAACAGGCTTTGGACAGGTTCTTGCACGCTCAATATGGCCAAAGAACTGAAATGCTGGTGGAAAGCCTTCGACAAGACCAAGAAAAGGGATTGGTCTTGCGCGGGCGTTTGGCTAATTTCACTGAAGTCTTTTTGCCGTGGAATAATAAAACAGATGGCCCCCCACCAGCCATTGGGCAAAGCATTGAAATCATCCTCAAAGCGCCGGTTGAAAACCGGCTGGGCGCATGCCCTGTCACACAAGCATGAAGAGGGCGTTGATGAGCGACGACGAAGAACAGCACCAAAAACAGCCGCGCCAAAAGGCGGGCCTGTTTTCCCGCCTGTTTCGCAAATCAACTGCGCCAGGCGATAGCCAAACGCCCCCCAAGATTGATAGTGCGACCGATAGCGCGTCAGAT
>JALWRV010000294.1 GCA_027080545.1 Parvularculaceae bacterium | reverse complement strand
CTCTGGGTGGCCGACGAGATTAACCGCGCCAGCCCGCGCACCCAATCCGCCCTCTTGCAAGCGATGCAGGAACATCATGTCACCATTGCCGGAGAACGGCGCGATTTGCCAAGCCCGTTTCATGTATTGGCGACCCAAAACCCGATCGAACAAGAAGGCACCTACCCGCTGCCCGAAGCCCAACTCGACCGGTTCTTGATGCAAATAAATGTGGATTATCCCAACCTCAATGCCGAGCGCCAAATGCTGGCGGCAACCACCGGCACCGAGCAGCATCAGGCGAAAACCCTCATGGATGGGGAGACCCTTTTGGAGGTTCAGCAATTTGTGCGCGCCATGCCCATTGGCAGCGCATTGGTGGAGCGCATTCTCGAACTGGTGCGCGCCGCCAGACCTGATGCTGCCAACATGGCCGACACGGATAGCCCCACCCATCTCATTGATTGGGGGCCGGGCCCACGGGCCAGCCAAGCCTTAAGCCTATGCGTTCGCGCGGCGGCACTGATTGATGGGCGACCCGCACCAACCATGGAAGATTTAGAACGCCTGGCGCTGCCGGTATTGCGTCATCGCATGGCGCTTAATTTTACCGCCAGAGCAGAAGGCCACACCACTGACAGCGTTATTGCCTCTTTGCTATAGGACTTAACCGATGGCTATGAGCGCCACCACCAGAACCGCTTCCGTATTGACCCTGCAAGCCGGCGCCAGTCGCGAAGCCGCGCGCCTGCCGGAATTGTTACTGGAAGCCGAACGTATCGCTGGGTCTATGATGATGGGTCTGCATGGGCGGCACCGCGCTGGCCCCGGGGAGCATTTTTGGCAATATCGTCCCTATGATGTGAGCGATGATCGTAAAATGATCGATTGGCGGCTTTCCGCGCGCTCCCCATCGCGCCTTTATATTCGCCAGACCGAATGGGAAAGTGCCGAAACCCTTTTTACCCATATCGCCAATCATCAGGGGTTTGACTTTTCCCATCACCCCGATACCGCCAGCAAAAGACAAAGAGCGCTCTTACTCGGAGCGGCTCTGTCGATTTTGCTCAACCGGTCTGGGGAGCGCGTGGGGTTGATTTTTTCTGCCGCCAAAGGAGAGGCACATAATTTCGGCGACCGTATTTTTGCTGGCCGCGATGCGCCGGCACGTTTTTGTCGCGCTTTGCTCGACCAACCCCAAGAACAAAATCCGCAAATGGCCGGCCTGCCCCATGCCAAGCCCCCCATACGCGCACTCTATATCAGTGATTTTTATCAACCTCTCGAACCGCTCATCGCCCTAATCAAACAGGGGGCCAGCCTTGGGGTGCGCGGGGTGCTTTTACAAATCTGCGATCCCAGTGAAGAAGATTTTCCCTTTGCCGGGCGGGTATCGTTTTTTGACCGGAGTGGCGCCCCAAATGTGGACTATGGCGATGCCGGGGCGGTGAGAGAGGACTATCGACAGGTCTTTCTGGCTCATCGTGAAAGTCTCGCCGCCGCTTGCCGTCGCCACGGTTGGCAATTTTGTTATCATCGCACAGATCGCCCGGCCCTGTCGGCGCTCATTCAACTACATCATCTCTTGTCCGGTGAAAGTTTGGGTGCAGCCATAAAGGGGGATGGATGAGTTTTCTCGACCCGCTGATAGGCAATTTCACCTTTTTGCACCCCGCCCTTCTATTGGCTGGTTTTAGCCTGCCGGTCTTGTGGTTTTTGTTGCGGCTTTTGCCGCCACCGCCCCAGCCTATCCATTTTCCAGCCCTGTTTTTTCTGCGCACGATTGACAATGATAAAAGCGTTCCCGCGCACGCCCCATGGTGGCTATTATTATTGCGCCTGATGATGTTATTGGCCTTGATCATCGGGCTTGCGGGGCCTGTTATCAATCAACCCAAACCGCTTCAGGGCAGCGGACCGATTTTGTTCGTGATTGATGATAGCTGGGCCGCCGCAAGTCTTTGGGCAAAGCGCCGCGATGCCCTGCTCAATGCCGCCGCCGCTTTGCGCGGACAGACGCGGTCTATTTATGTTTTAACCACGGCCCCCACCACCGCGCGCATGCGCGACCAACAATGGCGTGGCCCCCTGACCCCGCAAGAATTGGCCGACTGGGCTAAAACCGCCGCCCCGAAGCCTTTTGCGCCAGACTATGCAAACGCGCTGACGCAGCTCACACATTTTGAACAATTGCTCGAGGGGGATGCCGATATTCAATGGCTTTCCGATGGCGTTATCGTCTCTTCACCCGATCAAAGCGTTGAAAATGATTTATGGCGCTTTGTCAGTGCCCTCTCGCGTCTAGGCAGTTTGACACAATGGCGAGACAAAGGCCCCATATGGGCGCTCATGCCGCTGGCCAATGAAGGCGAGAACATGATCATCCATATACGCACCAGCGCGCCGGTTGGCCTAGCGCAAGATGGGGCGATTGTCATCACCGGCCAAAACGGTCGCATATTGACGCAACAAAAATTCACCCTCCCCGCGGGGAAAAAACAGGTTGGGGTGCCGCTTTCCTTACCCTTGGCTTTGCGCAACAAAATGAGCCGTATACGGATTGCGGGGGTGCGCTCCGCTGGGGCTGTGCAGCTTGTTGATGCGTCAGCGCGGCGGGTAAAAATAGGCTTGGTTACCGCCAGCGCCAATGAGGAAGGGAGCCTGTTGCAAGGAGCAACCTACCTCACGCAAGCCCTCTTGCCCTATGCCAATCTTTCGGTGGGGGCGGCGAAAGATCTGGTCGGTCAAAAAGTTGGCTTGATCATCCTCGATGATATTGGGCGATTGCGAAACAATGATCGCGAGGCATTGCGTCAATTTGTTGCCAATGGCGGGATTGTGGTGCGCTTTGCCGGACCTGCTATGGCCGATGCCATCTCCGATCAAGGGGGTATTCCCCTGATACCCGGGCGGGCGCGCTCTGGTGGGCGTGCCTTTGGTGGCGCCCTAACATGGGAAGCCCCGCAAAAATTAGTCCGGTTTGCCCCCGATAGCCCGCTGGCCGATCTAAGCGTGCCCCAAGATGTGGTGGTGCGGCGTCAAATATTGACCACGCCCCTACCCGATAGCGGTTTTCAAAGCTGGGCGGAGTTGGAAGATGGCACCCCTTTGATCACCGCCCAACCGGTGGGGGATGGCATGGTGATCCTCTTTCACGTAGCCACCACACCGGATTGGTCGGACCTGCCTATTTCTGGCGGCTTTGTGGAAATATTGCGTCGCATTTTGACCCTACCCGATCGCGGGCTGGCGGCCCTTGATCCGCAAGCAAGCTATGCCCCCATCCGTGTGCTTGATGGTTATGGAGATTTTAGCGCCCCTGATGCGACCTTAAAACCGCAGCGCTTTAAGGTGTTGCAACAATCCGCCACGATTGATCATCCGCCCGGCCTATATGGCAATCCCGATGCGCCGATTGCGGTGAATGTTGTGCGCCCAAACACAAAAATTGCCAGCCTTGAAACCAAAGCCATCAGCAATTTTGTCAATCAGCGGGGCTATGAGGGCGAACCGGCCAAAAACCTTGCGGCCTATTTTTATGTGCTCGCGCTGCTTTTGTTTTTTATGGACAGTCTTTTGAGCCTATGGATGCGCGGGCTGATGCCGAACCGTTTTAGCCGCGCCCCCTTAGGGGTGGCGCTTTTGATCGCTTCGTCAATGGCGGTGACTTTGGGCGCAGCGGGCAACCACGCTCAAGCGCAGGAATTACCCCCCATAGAGGCCAAAGCCATGGCTGCGGCGCTCAATACGCGGTTAGCCTATATCGAAACAACGGATCCTGAAATTGATGCCATTACCAAAGCCGGGCTGGCTACCCTGTCCAACCGATTGCAACGACGCACCGCCCTAGAACCAGCGCCACCGGTCGCCATTGATCTGGAGCGCGATAATCTGACGGTCTATCCTCTTCTCTATTGGGTCATCACCGCCGATACCCCCATACCGTCCGATTTTGCGCTCGCCAATCTCGAAGATTTTATGACCAATGGGGGCTTGCTGATTATCGACACCCGCGATGGCGATCAGGCGCTGGCCACACGCCAAACGGCCAATGGCGAAGCCATGAGACGCATTTTAACCCGGCTCAACATTCCCCCGTTGGAGCCACTGCCAAAAGGCCATGTGCTGGGGCGCGCCTTCTACCTATTGCCGGATCTGCCGGGTCGAAACCAAGGGGGACCGATCTGGGTAAAAGCGGCCAATGCCAGCCCCGGTCAAAATGACGGGGTGACACCGATTATCATTGGCGGGCGGGACTGGGCTGGGGCTTGGGCGCTGGATGCCGGTAATGTGCCCTATTTACCCA
>JALWRV010000293.1 GCA_027080545.1 Parvularculaceae bacterium | reverse complement strand
CGGATCAGCTAAGGGGTGATGCCAAAATCAATGCGCTGCAATGGCGTGGGCGCACCATCGATCTGCAGGGCTGCCAGCCCCCTAATTATGGTCTTGTCATTGATGCCCTGTTTGGGGCGGGGCTGAGCCGATCGCTTTCGGGTGACTATAAAGCGGCTTTGGTTGAGGCCGAAGCCACGCCGTTAATCGCCATCGATATGCCCTCAGGGGTCAATGGATCCACGGGCGCGGTCATGGGCTATGCACCTGAAGCCGTGGCCACCATCACATTTTGTCGAAAAAAACCGGCGCATTTATTGGCCCGGGCAAAGCCCTTTTGTGGTGCAGTCCATCTCGTGCCCATTGATATTCCAGACGAGGTTTTGGCTGACATAAACCCGACTATTTTTGAAAATGGCCCAGCCTTATGGGCAGATCATCTGCCGCGCCTCAAGCCGGACAGTCACAAATATAGCCGTGGTATGGGGGTGATTGTTTCAGGGCCTTTGGCGCAAACCGGTGCTGCGCGTTTGGCGGCCCGGGCTTGTCTGAAAAGCGGTGCCGGATTGGTCAAAATTGCGTGTCCAGCCAGCGCTACCTTTGTATTGGCGGGCCATGAAACAGAGGTGATGATCGTGCCCATTACAGAAGCCAGACAATTTGATCAATTGGTCAATGATTCGCGCCTTGGCGCCTTGTGTATTGGTCCGGGGTTGGGGCAGGGGGATTGGCCCCATCAAATTCTGGAGGCCGCTCTGGGCCGCACCTGCCCAATTGTGATCGACGCAGATGCTATTCGCCTGTTGGCGATGGAGGCGCCCTTGCGGGCAAAACTTTCATTGCAGCATATTCTCACCCCCCATGAGGGTGAGTTTGAAGCGCTGATGCCGGGTCTGTTGGCCGATTCTGAAAACAGGCTGGAGGCTGCGCGCCATGGGGCCAAAGTATTGGGGGCAATTATGGTGCTGAAGGGGCCGGACACAATCATTGCCCACCCGGATGGGAGTGCCATTATTAACCAGAGCGGCATCCCATGGCTGGCCACGGCTGGCTCTGGGGATGTCTTGGCGGGGGCGATAACGGGTCTGCTGGCCCAAGGCATGGAGCCCTTTGACGCCGCTGCTGCCGGGGTTTTTCTTCATGGTAAAGCGGCCGAGGGGGCTGGTCCCTATCTTATCGCCAGCGATCTCATTTTAAATCTACCCCGGGGTCTGCAGGGAATCATCGGACAATAAAATATGGCAAAACTCTATTTTTCTTATGCGGCCATGAATGCCGGCAAATCGACCATCTTGCTACAGGCGAATTATAATTATCGTGAGCGGGGGATGCACACTTTTGTTATGACGGCGGCGATTGATGATCGCGCTGGAGCCGGTAAAATCGCTTCGCGTATTGGGCTTGAGGCCGATGCCTATCCGTTTGAAGCGGGTGATAATTTATATGATCTGTTACGGTTTGAACATCAGGCTAAAGCGCTGGATGCTGTATTTGTCGATGAGGCGCAATTTTTAAGCGAAAAACAGGTTTGGCATTTGGCCGATTTTGCCGATGAATTTTCGGTTCCGGTATTGTGCTATGGCCTGCGTACGGATTTTCAAGGAAAACTATTTGATGGCAGTGCCACCCTATTGGCGGTCGCCGATAGTTTGCGTGAGATTCGCACGATTTGCTGGTGCGGTCGCAAAGCCAGCATGGTGCTGCGTCTTGATGAAAAGGGGCAAGCGATAAAAACCGGAGACCAGATCAATATTGGTGGCGATGATCAATATGTATCGGTGTGCCGAAAACATTGGACCAATGGTCAAACCAGTGGGTAGGCGGTCGGTTCAGGCTATTCTTAATGGGCCTTCGATAAGCACACCCTTCGACAGGCCCACCCTTCGACAGGCTCAGGGTGAGGTTTATCGAAGGGTGAGGCTAATCGTTAGGCTCGGCGATTTTACGGACCCGCTTTGGCGTATTTACAGCCTAGCATTAGCTCCCATTATCCAGCCCGCGATTGCGCAATAGGGGTTCGATGGACGGGTCCTTGCCCCGGAATTGCCGATAAAGCTCGTCGGCTTCCTGTTTGCCACCCGCTTCGTAGACATTTTCCCGTAATTTTTGGGCCAGCGTTTGATCAAAAATGTCACCACTTTCCTTGAACGCATCAAACCCGTCACTGTCGAGAATTTCCGACCACAGATAGGCATAATAGCCGGCCGAATAGCCGCCTGCGAAAATATGAGAGAAATAGGGGGAGCGATAGCGCGGCTCAATCTCGTCAATCAGCCCATAGCCTTCCAGCACGTCGCGCTCAAAGGCGCGGGCATCGGTTATACTGTTGGCTTCTTCGAGGGTCAGATTATGCCATGCCAAATCCAAGAGTGATGCGGCGATATATTCAGTGGTTTTGAACCCCTGATTATGATTGGAAGCGGCCTTCATCTTATCCACCAATGTTTGCGGGATGATTTCACCGGTTTCTACATGTGTGGCATAGACCGCTAGCACGTCCGGTTCACTGGCCCAATGCTCCATGAGTTGGGCGGGAAATTCCGTATAATCCCTTGGACCGGAAACCCCGGAAAAGCGTTGGAATTTTTGAGTAGTCATCAAACCATGGAGCCCGTGGCCAAATTCATGGAACAGGGTGGTCACTTCCGTAAAGCCCATCAGGGTTGGGTCTCCTTCCGGTGGTTTTACCAGATTGAGATTATTGGTGATGATGGGGCGTACCGGCTCATCCAGATTGCTGGCTGAACGATAGCTGCTCATCCACGCCCCGCCACGCTTTGATTCGCGTGCATAATTATCGGTCATGTAAATGCCAAGCAGAGAGCCATCCTTGTCTTTCATTTCATAGGCTATGACTTCCGGGTTCCATAGAGGTACATCCTCCAGCGGTTCAAAGGTTACGCCCCATAATTTATTGGCCACATAAAAGGCCCCTTGGCGTACATTTTCGAGTTTGAAAAAGGGTTTGAGCTGGCTGTCATCAAAGGCATATTTTTCTTGCCGCACTTTTTCTGACAAATACCACCAATCGGAGGCGCGAACCGTGTAATCATCCCCGCTGGCATCAACCAAGGCCTGCATATCGGTTAATTCTTGTTTGGCGCGTTCAAGGCCTGGTCGCCAGACCTTAAGCAAGAAGGCTTCTGCTTGTTCCGGCGTTTTGGCCATCCGCGTTTCGAGTTGATAGGCCGCATGGCTTTTATAGCCCCGCAGTTTGGCCGCCTCGGCGCGCAACTGGGCGATCTCAATGATCACGGCCCCATTATCATTTTCATTCCCTTGAGCGGCTCGCCCAGTATAACCTTCAAAAAGCTGTTGGCGAAGGTTACGATTTTCCGCATTAGTCATGAAGCTTTCATAAACCGAGCGATCCAGCCCAAAGACCCAAGCATTTTCATAACCCTTACGGGTGGCTTTGGCTTTGGCCGCATCTTTTAAGGCTTGGGGCACCCCGGCCAGCTCGGCCTCGTCCGTTACCACCAGTTCAAAGCCTTTGGTTTCTTTCAAAAGGTTTTGCCCAAACTGGGTGGTTAATTGCGACAGGCGTGCATTGATCTCTTTCATGCGGGCTTTGGCTTGCGGCGACAGGTTGGCGCCGGAGCGAACAAAGTCCCGATGGGTTAATTCCAACAACCGCATTTCGGCGGCATCAAGCCCTAGACTATCGCGATTTTCATAGAGGGTCTTCACCCGCTGCCAAATATTATCGTCAAGATAGACGCTGTCATAAACCTGCGATAGGCGCGGATAGATGGTGCGCTCTAACCCTTGTAAAGTTTCATTGGTATCGGTGTTGGTGATATTGCCAAACACGCCAGCGACACGGGTTAAATCCTTACCTGCCCGTTCCATATATAGAATAGTGTTCTCGAATGTTGGTTCTTCGGTGCTGGCAGAAAGGGCACTAATTTCATCACTCAGCGTTTGAATCGCATAATCAAATGCGGGTTGATAATCTTCATCAGAAATTTTTGAAAAAGGCGGAATACCAAAAGGTGTGTCCCATTCTTGATAAAACGGATTGTCGGCCACATCGGCAAAGCTGATTTTTATCGGGGTAGCATCGGCTGTTTGCGCCATATCAGATTTTGGGGCGGGGGATTCTTGCTTGGTGCAAGCCATGTTTAAGGCCAATAGGGCCGTGGCTCCAACGAATAGTGTCGTGCGCAGAATTGATCGATTGGTCATATATCATCCATTTTTCAGGGGAAACGAATGTTCACCATAGGCGAGGTTGTGCTCAATATAAAGAAAAACCCTCATCGCCATGGCGATAAGGGTTTTTTCATTCTCATTTGAAAAAAGCGCTAGATCGTC
>JALWRV010000292.1 GCA_027080545.1 Parvularculaceae bacterium | reverse complement strand
GCCTTGGCAATCTCGCTGGCTTGGCCAAGACGTCCCACGGGAATTTGCGCAATGATTTTTTGCAACACATTTTCCGGCACCGCCGCGACCATATCGGTGGCGATATAGCCCGGCGCCACAACATTGACCGTGATGCCCTTGGCCGCATTTTCCAGTGCCAGCGCCCGGGTAAAGCCAATAAGCCCCGCTTTGGCGGCAGAATAGTTGACCTGCCCGAACTGACCCTTTTGGCCATTAATGGAGGAAATATTGACGATGCGGCCAAATTTGCGCGCGCGCATGCCTTCGATCACCTGACGGGTCATGTTGAACACACTATCAAGATCGCACGCCATGACCGTGCGCCATTGTTCTTGGCTCATCTTATGGAAGGCCCCGTCTCGGGTAACCCCTGCATTATTGATCAATATATCTGTCGGCCCGTGTTTTTCCTCGACCATCTTAATCCCAGCGCAACATTGATCAAAATCGCCCACATCCCATTTGAAGACATGGATACCCTCTTCAGCCTCAAAGGCTTTGGCAGCCTCTTCATTGCCTGCAAATGTAGCAGCAACCTTGTAGCCCGCCTCTTTCAGCGCAACCGAGATGGCGCGCCCGATGCCCCTTGTGCCGCCCGTAACAATCGCATTTCTTTCTTGCTGGTCTGCGCCTTGTGCCATGAAATCTATCCTCCAACTTCCATTTCAAGCTATAAATTGCTTATGGCACTAAGTGACCATGAATTCCAACCATTGAGCGCGATTAGTTGATCTGGCACTCTGCCAGCCCGATACATTAGCAAAGACAAATATAGTGCGATGCAAAAAATTCATGGAACTCTTAAGATTTTCCCCTTAGCATGTGCAGCATCCCCGCCCATGGGCCGCGGGGACTTTGGAGGTTGAAATGGCTGAGCAAAAGAAAAAAAAATCAGGCAATCGGGACGATCTCGTCACGATAAAAAAATATGCCAATCGGCGGCTCTATAACACCGCAACCAGTGCCTATGTGACCCTCGACTATCTTGCGGAGATGGTAAAGCGGGGAGAGGATTTTATCGTTGTCGATGCCAAGTCCGGCGAAGACATTACCCGCGCTATTCTGACCCAGATTATCGTCGAAGAAGAAAATAAAGGCCAGAACATGCTGCCGATCAACTATTTGCGCCAACTCATCTCCTATTATGGGGATAATCTTCAATCCTTCATGCCGTCCTATCTGGAAATGACCATGGATAATTTCAAAAATAATCAAGATAGTTTGCGCGCGCGCCTTACCGATACGTTCGGTGAGAGTCTGACACCGACCTATAAAATGTTTGAAAAAGCGGCCGAGCAAAATATGAAATTTTTTGAACAAGGATTGAAAATGTGGGGGCTGCCGGGAACCAGTGACAAGGCCGAGGGGGCGTCTGATGAAGAGGATCTAGAGGCCTTGAAGCGGGAAAATGCGCGCCTTAAAGCAAAGCTGGCTGAGCGGGAATAGGCTCAGCGTTCTTGTCTAAGATCTTGGGAGGACTAGTGCCGCGACAACGCTTTAAGCGCTTTCGGCGCGGCTGATTTTCATTTCGCGGCCACTATTTTCGTCCCATGCCATTTGAATCTCGGGCTTGCCGATATAGAAGCCTTGCAAATAATCAACACCGAGCCCCTTTAACAACATCGCATCCGCATCATTATCGACCCATTCAGCGACCGTTTTCATCCCGAAATTACGCGCCAAATCCAGCAATGTACGCACAAAGAGCTGGTTTTCACGCGAAGACGAAACACCGGTGACAAAAGAGCCATCAATTTTCAGCACATCAATATCAAGCGCTTTCAAATTGCGGAAAGAAGTATAGCCGGCACCAAAATCATCAATCGCAAAATTGCAGCCAATATCTTTGATCTCGGAGACAAACTCGATAGAGGATTCAATCGCATCGACAATTTGTGTCTCTGTCAACTCAACCGTTATGCGCTCAGCCAAATGACGGTGCGCCCGCAGGTGGGTCAAATATCCTTCGGCCCATACCGGGTCTTTTACCGTTTCCCATGAGAGGTTCACATTGAGAACAATATTGGGAACCCGCGCCAACGTATTGGTGGCCAATTCGAGAACACGGCGATCCAGCAAATGAACGAGGCCTAGGCGTTCAGCAGCGGGAATGAAGGCTGGGGCGCCTATTTCTTCGCCGTCTTCGCCGCGCATACGTATTAGGCATTCATATTTGTTTTTTTCGCTTTTCAAATCCGCCACAATCGGTTGATAGGCCAACATCACCCTTCGCTGATTAAGGGCGGTGAGGATAACATCCGACATTTCGGTATTTTGTTGCCGCAGGCTCGTGCGCCGTGTGTTTTCAGAAAAAGTAATCCACGACGATGGACCGATATTTTTAGCGTCATGCAGGGCGGATTCGGCCCGTGCCATTACCTTGTCGGAAGAATCTACATCTTCCGTAAAAGGCACCACGCCAGCGCAAACGGAAATAGCCAGAGAGCCACGAGAGGTATCCACAAGGTTTTCACGCACCGCACAAAGCAAGCGGTTACAAAGGCTGCGAATATCTTGTGCCTCCGTAATAGAGGTTACCACGCCAAATTTAGTGCCGGCCACACGGCCCAGAACATCACTATCATCAAGGCTTGCCCGCAAACGACGCGATATTTCGACAATGACCTCATCAGCAGCATCAAAACCAAAATCAGCGTTTACCGCCCCCAAATTATCAATGCCGAGCAAAATATAGGTGCCGCCAAGGCCGGTTTGAGCAAATTGCACCAACCGTTCGGTCAAAATTTCCTTACATTGAGATCGATTGAGTTGGCCGGTTAATTCATCATAATTTGCCAACCATGAAAGCTGTTGTTCGCGCTGTTTTTGATCATCGATGCGGCGCACCACGCCGATCAATTTCATGCTTTTGCCATGGCCAATCCACGAGCCACGCTCTTCAAACCAGATCGCCTCGCCGGTAGCGCTTTGAAGTGGATATTCAATTGTATAGCTGGTATTTTCCTTGAGCGCACGGCGCACATGTTCTTCGCGCGAGGTTAAATCCTCCGGCCGTAGCAGGCTCAAAAGCTGTGTTTCATCGCCATTCGGCATACCCAGCTCGGAACCGAGCAAGCTTAAAAACCCTTGCGGGTCTGCCCAATTCAGCTTGCGGGTGTTCAAATCAAACTCGAACATCGCCTGACCAGAGGCTTCCATGGCGACGCGCACCACATCTTCATTCAATTTTACGCGTGAACTCATAAAGCAAGTTCCCAATGTTGGGTTTTCGGCCCACCCGAAAAACCATTCCTTGCCCCCGAAAGCTTCCATCCGAAGAGCTGAAAAAGGCCCCCCAAATGCAAACACCTTCCAGAAACCTAGACAATTGAAGTAAAGAAATGCTGAAGTCCGCCTGGTTAATCAGGCGATCTCTCATCCTTAACAAGCGGTTAAAAAAACGGGCCCTCAAAGGGACCCGCTTTTTAGATGAGACAGAAATATGGCGCAGCAATAGCCCTAGTGGGAAATGCCAGCCCCTCCGGCAACGGAAAAGTCACGCCGCGCGGTAACGGTGGTAACGATAAAGCCGGCCATGAAGTCAAGAAATGTCATGGAAAGGAAAATGAAGAATACGGAATTTCCAAAGCCCGGCACGATGATGAACAGTAGAAGCGCTGCGATAAACACCACCACCGACAGGGCATGGTTGAGAAGGCTTTCGGTTCCCGTTTGGGTTGCCCGTAGCAGCTCTACAAACAACAACCCCATAGAGCCAATAATGAAAGCATGGCCGAATGTGATGTTCCAAACATCGCCAGAGACCATACGCAAATCAAACAAGGTCTGACCGGACCAACCCGGCATGGCAATATTCATAACCGCATAAATCACCAGACTAATCGCCAGCAAAGGAAACATTGTGAACATCTAGAAGCCCTCTCCAAAAACAAGAATTAACCTTTTATAAACCACAAATCCCCCACTTGCCAGAAACTTTGCGCCTCTCCTCGCGCTCATTTTGTCCGCAAGTTCGCGCGTCAACCACACAACCCGTTGATTTTGCTTATTTTTCCGATATTTCACCCGGTTGGCGTGCACGCGCCTGCAACCAGATGACCCCCATCATATCGCGTATTGCCACCAGCGCACGGTTGAGATTGGTATATTTAGAGCTGCCATGGAGGCGGGGGCGGTGATTGACCGGGGCAAATTCTACCACAAGCCCCTCACGCACCATCATCGCTGGCAGATAGCGGTGCAGATGATCAAAATAGGGGAGGCGTAAAAACCCCCCGCGATAAAATACTTTCAAACCGCATCCGGTATCATTAGCCC
>JALWRV010000291.1 GCA_027080545.1 Parvularculaceae bacterium | reverse complement strand
ATGGGAGAGGGTGTAACCTATTGTAATTTATAGGATATATAGGGCGAAAGGCTATTTTTTCCGCCATAGGGGGCGCCATGGAGAGCGGCCGGAAAAATTCAGCGAGCCGCGCTGGTTGCCCTTAGTGATGTTGATATGGTGCAGCCAGTCACGGCTCAATTCCGAAAGGACGCTGCTTTTGACCAAGATGCTTTGGGCAAGATCTGTATTTTTGGGCAATTTCATTTCCGCATAATAGAAAAAATAATTATCCACGGTTTCGGCGCCAATGGGGCTTTGGGGGAGCAATTCGTCTTGAGAGCGCAATAGGAAGGCGCGCTCATAATATAGTCCCAGCCGCGCAAAATCTTGCATGGTTTCGAGCTGTTGCGGTTGGTTCAAGCGGCCCAAAAGCGCCAGCGCATCATGGGTGGGCATACGATGGGTGAAGTCAAACCGCCACTTATTTTGCTCGCTGACGATATTGATGTCGGTGGAGGACATGGGCATGCGATGGGCCAAGGCTTGAGGCGCATAGGCGAGCGCCGCCAGCCCGGTCAGCCAAAAATCACGTCTACTCCATACCCTATTGAAGCGGGACATTTGTGCTTTCATCTTGCGTCTCTTTGTCATCGCCTTTCAATTCAACCATCATATCGGCCATCAGATTGCGGCTTTTGCGGTCGGATTTATAAAGTTCGATGCGTGACTTGATGACCTTTGGTGGAAAGGCATTATCGGAATAATCCACATCGGCCGTTTGATGGTGGGGATCGAGGTCAATGCTATGTAGGCGCTTTTTCAAGATCAGAAGTTTGGTGACATTGGTGGCATCGCGTCGCCAAATTTCCGCCGGGATCATCATGGTTTCTACGGAGCCATCTGCATAATTCAGTTGTAATGGCAAGGGGGTGACAAGGCCCCCTTCGTTGGTAAAATCTATGAAATAGATGAAATTATCTTCTGCCAATGCCCGGTCAAGCGCATCGGCTTCCCAATCCTCCAATCCATCACGAAAGCTTTTATAATCATTACGATCCTTGTTGGTGACGGTGAAGCGATCATGCTTATTGTAAAAATCTTGCAATTCGCGATTGGATTTGATCAAGGGGGTGATGTTTTGTTCGCGATTGCGTGATTGTTGCAATGGTTCCGGCTTCCGTTCGGCCTCTTCTAATCGGCTTAGGGGATATTCAATATCCGGGTCTTGCGAAGAAATTTTATATTCACGGACCGAGCGAATGGCGACATCCACATGGTCTGTCGTGAAAAACCATCCCCGCCAGAACCAATCAAGATCTACGCCCGAGGCGTCTTCCATGGTGCGGAAAAAGTCAGCCGGGGTTGGGCGTTTGAACTTCCAACGGTTGGCATATTCCTTAAAGGCGAAATCAAATAATTCACGCCCCATAACCGTTTCACGCAAAACAATAAGTGCAGAGGTTGGTTTGGAGTAAGCGTTTGGACCAAATTGCAAAATGGATTCTGAATTGGTCATAATGGGCACTTGGTTTTCGCTTTGCATATAGGATGTGATATAGTCGAGCACATTCACATCATTGCGATAGGCTGGGTAATTCTCTTCCCATTCCAGCTCAGCGATATATTCGAGAAATGAATTTAAGCCTTCATCCATCCACGTCCATTGGCGCTCGTCGGAATTAACGGTCATGGGAAAATAATTGTGTCCTACTTCGTGGATAATCACCCCAATGAGCGAATATTTTGTGCCACGACTATAGGTTTTTTTACCAGTTTTTTCATCCTTTACGGGGCGATAGCCATTAAATGTAATCATCGGATATTCCATGCCGCCGCGATCCCATGTGTTGATCGATTGTGAGGTGGGGTAGGGATAGGGGAAGGCATAGCGTGAATAGACTTTCATCGTGTGGATAATGGAGGCGGTAGAATATTTTGACCAAAGGGGTTCGGCCTCATTGGGATAGAATGACATCGCCATGACAAAGGGCGAAACCGTATGGTTTTGAGTGTCTGACGCATCCAGTCCCATTTGTGCGGCTTGATTATATCCTTGGGCATCCCAGATGAATTTACGCGAGGAGGCAAAGGAAAAGTCACGCACATTATTGGCGTAAAACTTCCATGTTTTGGTTTGGCTGGTGGTGGTTTTCTCGTTTTCCAGCGCTTCTTCCGGAGTGACAATAAAGACCGGTATGTTGCTATTGCGCGCCTGTTCGAGGCGGGTGATTTGTTCGGGGGCCAATACGTCTTGTGGATTGCGCAGAACCCCCGTGGCGGCGACGATATGATCAGCCGGGGCGGTGATCTCAACATCAAAATCGCCAAATTCAAGGGTAAACTCGCCGCGCCCTAAAAAGGGCTTGGTGTGCCAGCCTTCATAGTCGGAAAATACCGCCACACGGGGATACCATTGGGCAAGAAAATAAATATAGGTGTCATTTTCGCGGAACCATTCATAGCCGCCGCGCCCGCCGATAATTTCTTCATTTATAATTTGGTGATGCCAGTCGATAGAAAAACTTGTTTGTGTGTTTGGGGCCAGTGGGGTTGGTAAATCTATACGCATCAACGTATCTACAATGGTGAACCGTAACGCACGGCCATCGGCACCGGTGACCTTGTCTATTTTTGCGCCAAAATCGCCATCGCTTAAGGCTTGCTGGCGTGCCAGTGTCGAGAAGGAAAGCGTGTCACCCTCGCCGGATGGATCCCATCTTTGTCCGGCGGTCGACGAGGTTTCTGACAGGCGTGAGATGGAACCATCGGCAAAGCGGTTTTGATCCAGTTGCACCCAAATATATTTTAAGCTGTGGGGGGCGTTGTTGTGATAGGTGATGGTTTCTGAGCCGAAAATGGTTTTTTTCTTCTCATCCAAGGTCACTTTAATCTGATAATCAGCGCGTTGTTGCCAATAGTTCGGGCCGGGCTCGCCCGTGGCGGCGCGGAACATAGTTGGGGTTGGCAGTTCTTCGTCGAGCTGTTTGAATTTGGCGGCCCCATCGCCGGTTTCTGCCCGTACCGCGAAAGGAAATAGAAGGGCTGAGAGCAAAATTACCAACATTACGGGACGGCGCAAAACAGAGGACATCATCGAAATATACCTTGTGAATGAGGGATCACGGAGAGGGGTGCCAAAATATAGGGGCGAGAAAAGCATAGAACAGATAAAATTTCCTTTCTAGCCGTCTTCTGGCCAGCCGCCTTCTGACCAGTCGCCTTCTGAGTTTCTTGAAGGAGGACAGCCATAAGGCGTGGCTTTCTGCCTATTTTCCCGTTAAAGCAGTTGGGCATCAGGGCCGCGATGTGGCCCGGTCTGCTCAAGTCCGGTCCCATGGGCTTTGCTATGCACGAGCCAATAAACAATCGCAATATTAGCGTGAAAATGCCATATTGGCATGGCTGTCTTACGGAAAAAAAGCGCCGCTGATCCATTTGGGAGAAAATAATATGGCTATAGAGAACGATACCCCCTCTCAAAAAGGGTTGGTTGCTGCCCCCGCCATTTCGCCACGGGATTTATTTTTATTTTTCATCATACCGGGGTTGGCGCAGGGGTTGGGGTTTTATTTTTTGTTCGACTCTAACAGCGAGGGAAGTTTCGCTGTTCGCCAGCAGGCCGCCGCGATGTTTCTTCTGGTCGCGCCGCTTGCCTTATATTTTACCACCAGTAAGGCGCAGCGTGTCTCCAGCGCCCTTTTTGCGCTTGGTCTCGGGCTATTATGTGCAGGATTGTTATGGCTAGCCATTGATATTTTCGGTGGGCCAGACGAGTCTGGCTTGGTCTCGGGGGTTAGTTGGGTAAGCAGTTTTTTTATCGCCTATATTGCGGTGCCGTTTTTTCGGACGGTTGTAGAGCGTCAAAAACCGCCTACGGATTATCCGAGCCTGTTTGAATTCGCCTGGAATTTACCCGTGCTGGGGGCCGGGGCGGCTATTTTTTCCGGGGTGGTATGGATGGTGTTGGGCCTATGGGCGGCGCTGTTTGCGCTTATTGGTATCGATTTTTTTCAAGACCTATTTTTTGATCAACCCTTTTGGGAAATGGCGACCTGTGCTTCCGGGGCTTTGGGTATCGGCATTTTACGATCGAGTGAGAATATCGTTTTGGCTTTGCGGGGAGTCTTGTTCGCGCTATTGAAAGTTTTAGCCCCTGTGGTGGCTTTGATGACGGCCGCTTTTGCCTTGTCTGCTTTCGTTCAAGGGCTTGATAAGATTTGGGAAGGGTGGAGCGCAACAGGGCTGATGCTATGGGCGATTATTGTCGCTGTGGTGTTGGCCAATGCGGTAGTGGGGGATAAGGGCAAGCCTGAAAATCCGATATTAAAATATGGATTGATGTTACAAGCCTTTGTGTTGCCGGTGTTGGCAGGCTTTGCCATCTATGGCCTTTATTTGCGTATCAATGAATATGGTCTGACCGTTTCGCGTATTCATGTAGCGATCATTGTTTCTATCGCGGCGGCCTATGCGCTGCTTTATGCTTTTAGCATGTTTTTGCCGGGCCGGTATGCCATTTGGCGCATGGGTAATATTTTGTTGGCAGGGGTGATCTTTTTCCTCGCCATTTTTATTCAAACCCCGTTGCTCAATGTCTATTCAATGTCAGCCCAAAACCAAGTGGCGCGTTTGCTTGATGGGCGTGAAGACATAGAAGATTTTGATTTTGCCTATTTGAAATGGGAGTTGGGAGAGGCCGGGGAGAAGGCTTTGGTGAAATTGCGTGAGGCTAAAAGCTATCCGCGCTATGGAGAGCTTGTGGCCATGTTGGATGAATTGGATGCGGCAGAAACGTCTATGGAGTATCGGGCTGCAGAAATAGAAGATAATCTACAAGATGATCTTATGAAGGCGCTGGAGGATGGTGCTATAAGTGTAACGGGATTTGACGATGAGGCGTCATTTGTAAATAGCTTGCTGCAAAATGATGATGAGTGGAACAGTATAGGGTCGCGATTGCGGCGCTGTGAGGTGACCGAGCAATGTTTGATTATTCGAGCGGATTTATTGCCCCGTTTTGAAGAGCAATTATTGTTTGTGCGGATTTATTCGGATGGTGATGAAAATTATCACGCCACCCTATCCTATCATTATCGTTCTGAAGGCGAGGCTTCGGAATGGAAAAATATGGGTGGGCCGACGGGTCTCGATTTTGATAGCGAAGAGGATGCAAATGCATTTCGTGCGATGATGGTTGCACAGGATATGCGACAAGAAAGCGTTGCGATTCCAGCCATTATTATTGGTGAGAAAACCTATATTCCGGGGCTGCGTTTTGAGGAGACGGATAGGCTATTGTCTCCTTCGCCCTCATCCGAGGCTATGTCACCGCTTGAGCCGGTCGAATAGGTCTACAAGTTCGGAAATTTTTTCTTGGTGATCTTCCACCGAGCCGCCCTCAATGGCCGCAGCGACGCAGGATTGGGCGTGTTCTTTAAGGATCTCGCTCTCGGCCCGGCTGAGGGCTGCCTTGATGGCCTGCATTTGATGCAAAATATCAATGCAATAGCGATCTTCTTCAAGCATGCGCATGATGCCGCGCACTTGCCCTTCGATGCGTTTTAGCCTTTTAATGGTGGAAGATGATTTTTTGGTCATGGATTGAGACTACCGTTGACAAATACCCTAAGGGGGTATAAGTATCACCAATCAGAGTCGGGGTCAATTGAAGGCTCGGCACAAATCGAGGTCAGATCAGGCGTTAAGGTTGGTCCGCAAATCGACCGAATATGGGCATACCTATATTATGGGCAATAGAGCTCTATACAGTTTCGGGTTGAGTATCGTTACCGGCTTGTTTGTGGCGGTGCAGGTGCTTTGTTTTTGCCCGCCTGCCGAGGCTGCGTCATCGGGCGCCCCTATCACACAAATGAGTGATGGGAAGATGGTTTCCAGCCATGTGTCGACTATGGCAGGGCACCATGATGCGACCACTCATGCGACCGCTCATGCCCATGCGGATGATCGCTTAGCGAAGGTGCCGCACCCTCACATGGATGGTCTTTCTAAAATGGAGCGTGATGGAGGAGGGACGGATTGTGATGGGTGCAATCAATCTCAGAGCCAGAACGCCCTGAACAAACAGCTACGCCAATTTGTGAGCGTGGTTGGGACACCAAACCTTGTGCCGCTTCCAAGTGAGGCGGTTGAGCTTATTGCGCCTGCCAACGCCGTTGTTGAGAATATTGCCAACCCGCGTCGGGCGGGAGCCCCCTTGTCAGCGCTTACGCTGGTTGCCTTGAAAACACTTCTGTTGAGCTAAATCCGTCATTTGAATTAGGCCTTGAACCGCCTTTTTTCGACTCATCTTGATGGATTTATCGACTCAACAACGAGGTTTTCATGTTTACCCGCAATCTTTCCCGGCGACATTTCTTAAATACGCTCTCCGGCTCTGCCTTGGCCCTTGGGGCTTCTTCTCTCTTACCCGCATGGGCGCGTAGTGCCGCCAATGGCAATTTCGGCCTTGGGCGCGAACAGGCCAATCGCTTTGATCTGACCATTGGCGAATTCCCGGTCGCGGTTGGTGGCCGCAAAAGGACTGCGGTGGGGGTCAATGGTACCTTGCCCGCACCTCTTCTTCGGTTTCGCGAAGGAGAAGAGGTGATTATGAATGTCACCAATAGGCTGGATGAAGACACGTCCATTCACTGGCACGGGCTTTTGGTGCCGTTTCAAATGGATGGGGTTCCGGGTGTTTCCTATCCCGGTATTCGCCCCGGTGAGACCTTCCAATATAAATTCTCTGTGCCGCAAAATGGCACCTATTGGTATCATTCCCATTCCGGTCTGCAGGAACAGCTTGGCCATTATGGTCCGTTGATCATTGACCCGAAAGGCACTGATCCGGTGCACTATGACCGTGAATATGTGCTGGTTCTGGGGGATTGGACTTTTGCCAATCCTTACCGTGTTTTTGCCAGACTGAAAAAGGCTAGCGATTCTTATAATTACAACCAGCGCACGGTGCCTGATTTCTTCAAAGATGCGTCCGAACAAGGCTTGCGCAAGGCTTTTCGCGAGCGGGCCATGTGGGGTGGAATGCGGATGTCGCCGCGCGATCTCGCCGATATTGGGGGGGCTGCCTATACCTATATTATCAATGGTCATAGCACCGCTGATAACTGGAATGGGGTGTTTAATCCCGGCGAGCGGGTGCGGTTGCGTATTATCAATGCCGCTGCCATGAGCATGTTCAATATTCGCATTCCCGGCCTGCCCATGACCATTGTCAATCAAGACGGGCTTAATGTGGAGCCATTAGAAATTGATGAGTTCCAGATGGGTGTTGCCGAAACCTATGATGTCATTATCGAACCCAAAGACAGTCGTGCTTATGCGTTTGTGGCTGAATCCATTGATCGCTCTGGTCAGGTGGTGGCGACCTTCGGACCGCGCGCCGGTATGCGCGCCGAAGAACCGGCTATTCGTCCTGTTCCGACCTTGACCATGCGCGATATGGGCATGGACCATAGCGCCATGGCTGGTGACAAATCCGGCGGGGATATGAGTGGTCATGATATGGGCGATATGGATGGCGATAGGGGCGGCCATGACATGAAAAAAATGGAAGGTGGCACCCATAAAATGGACTCTATGGATCATGGATCAATGGACAAAGCGTCTGTGGTCAAGCGTGGTCCCGGGGTTGCCAATATTGCCGCCATGCCCATGAGCCGATTGGATGAGCCGGGTATTGGCCTTGACGATGTGCCGCACCGCACCCTGCGCTATACGCAATTACGCTCCCTTGAGCCCAACCCTGATACCAGGCCGCCAAGCCGCGAGATCGAGCTACATCTTACTTCCAATATGGAGCGTTATATGTGGTCTTTTAACGGGGTGCGTTTTGCCGATGTCAAAGAGCCGATCAAAATGCGCGAAGGTGAGCGGGTTCGTATGATTCTCATTAACGACACCATGATGCCGCACCCGATCCATTTGCATGGCATGTTTTTCGATCTGGAAAATGGTCAAGGCGATCATTTGCCGCGCAAGCACACGGTTGTGGTGAAACCGGGAGAAAGGCTTTCCTATCTGGTCTCGGCCAACCATGTGGGCGATTGGGCGTTTCATTGCCATCTCTTCTTCCACATGCATGCGGGCATGATGCAGGTGGTTTCTATTCTGCCAAAGGATAGCAAAATGAAAGGCATGGGCCATGAAGGCCATAAGATGGACGAGATGGATCATGAGAAAATGGACCACAAGAAAATGGAACATAAAAAAGATAAGGCCGAAATGGACCATAAAGGCCACAAAATGGATGATATGGACATGGCCGGGAAAGGAGGCATGAAATGAGACAGTCTACAACCAAAATAGCCTCAACCCTTGCTATCGTTTTTTCACTTTTGCTTACGCCAGCCTATGCGCTGGAAGACAAAAGCGACAAAAAAGACAAGGAAGGCTCAGAGCCACCTTGGTCACAGGCCGCCACCTATTGGGGGCTTGAAGAAATGGAAGCCGCTCGCAAGCCTATGCAAGAGGGCAATGGTCATACGAAAATCGGTTATGTGCTGGCAGATCGTTTTGAAATGCGTTTTGGCGATGCTGAAAACCAAACGGTTTGGGATGCGCAAGCCTGGTATGGCGGCGACCTCAATAAGCTATGGATCAAAACCGAAGGGGAATATTCCTTCGCAAGTGACAAGGTGGAAGATGCGGAAGTGCAGGCCTTATGGTCGCGTGCGATTGCGCCTTATTTTGATTTCCAGGCCGGTATTCGTCAGGATTTTGAGCCCAGTGGCCTTACCCATGGGGTGATTGGTATTCAAGGTCTTGCCCCCTATTGGTTTGAGGTTGATGCCGCCGCGTTTTTTAGTAGTGATGGCGACCTAACGGCGCGTTTTTCTGCGGAATATGATCTTTTGCTCACGCAACGTCTTATTCTGCAACCGCGCACGGAAATTAATTTTTCTGCCAGTGATATACCCGCTTTGGAAAAAGCCAGCGGCATTACCAATGTCGATGCGGGGTTACGCTTGCGCTATGAGTTCGCCCGCGAGTTTGCCCCTTATGTTGGTGTTGCTTGGACAAGCAGCATTGGGGACACGGCAGATATTGTTAGAGCCAATGGCGGCAATACGGAGCAAACCAGTTTCGTAGTCGGTTTGCGGATGTGGTATTAAAAGAGAGGAAAAATAAATGTTTTCATGGATTGAACCAAATCTGCACCCGATTGTTGTGCATTTTGCCTATGCGCTGACATTGACGGCGACTTTAGGCTATATTCTCAGCTTCCTATGGGCCAACAACCCACGCGGGCAAAGCATCAAAACCGCCGCTGATTGGATGTTGGCCTTTGGGGCTTTGGCTATTTTAGTCACGGTTGGGGCTGGGTTTTATGCCTATTATACTGTTGCCCATGACACGCCATCCCACGAAGCTATGACCACGCACCGTAATTGGGTTGTGCCCTCAGCCTCAGCGATTTTCCTGCTCGCAATGTGGCGGTGGTTTGGTCGCCGCGAACCCGTCAAGCCTTTGTTGGTTGGTTTGCTCAGCATATCGGCTGTGTTTTTGAGCATCGGTGCCTGGTGGGGAGGCCATGCGGTCTATCAATACGGCATCGGCGTTAAAAGCCTGCCGGCTGTCGAAGAAGGTAGCTCTGGCCACGACCATGCTCATGGTCCCACACCGGCTAAATCTGACGGTGCGGATGGTGAGGCAGCAGGCCATGGGCACGGCGATGGTGAGGGCCATGATGAAGAAGCCATGGAAGACCATCATGAAAATTCTGCGGATGCGGAGGCCATGGAAGATCACCATGAAAGTGCGCCAGCAAGTACCTCAGATGGTGCGATGATGACGGACCACCCGGATGATGGCCACAGCCATGGGGACAAAGACATTTCCGGTGCCGCAGCAATGCCGAGCATGGAAGGGCCGGTGGCTGTTGTGGATGCTTTCCAATCAGGTCTGCGCAGTTCTAATGTTGATCAGGTCATGGCAACGATGATGGCGGATGCTATTATCGTTGAGGGCGGTAGCGCCCAAAGTCCTGCTGATTATGCAGGTCATCACATGGTGTCTGATATGGCCTATGTTTCGGCTATTGAGACTAAGCTGGTCAAGCGTGATGTGATCGCCGGGGATAGGCTGGCAACGGTGATTTCCGAATTGCGGATGCACGGTACCTATAAGGACGAAGCCATTGATAACCAATTGATCGAAACCATGGTGTTGAAAAACACGGATCAAGGATGGCGTATCGCGCATGTTCATTGGTCGTCAAAACCGATTACGGGTGACCATGAGCATTAAAGGGAGGTGATATAAACCGAAGTGAGAAGAGTGAGATAAATTTGTTTGTTAAAAGGCGTATCTAACATTTTTTAAGGAGATGAAGATGAAGAAAGTAAATTTCAAAATGACTCGCATTAGCACTGTTGCTTTGTTGATCGGTGGTGGGTTGGTTTTATCTGCTTGCGCTAGCCTGCCCGAATGGGTGCCTGGCCAGGCGCAAGCCAAGACGGATCAGACGCAAGTAAAGGCTGATCGAGACATGAATATGAAGCCCATGGGCGACATGAAAGACATGGGTGACCAAGGTGATTCCATGAAAATGAATGCCAGCGCCATGGGGGATATGAAAATGGATGATGCATCCATGGATATGTCAATGATGGACTTTACCGGTCTCAGCGATGACGAAATTCGCGTCAAATGCGAAACCATGCATGACAATATGATGGCCAAAATGAAGGCGCGTATGGAGTCTGGTGAAA
Source organism: Parvularculaceae bacterium (assembly GCA_027080545.1). Classification (GTDB taxonomy): domain Bacteria; phylum Pseudomonadota; class Alphaproteobacteria; order Caulobacterales; family Parvularculaceae; genus S012-90. The sequence goes on along the minus strand of JALWRV010000291.1, from coordinate 5,532 downwards.
TGATGGGTGGTGGCCATAAAATGGATGGTGACCACAAAAAAATGGATGGTGGCCATGATATGAAGGGTGACCACCATCAAGGCGGTGATCATTCTATGAAGGGTGACCACCATCAAGGCGGTGATCATTCTATGATGTCACCGGAGAAGAAAGCCAAACATGAAAAAATGATGGCTGTTCATAATAAATGTATGGAGGTCTCGCCAAAGATGAAGGCTATGCATGAAAAAATGCAAGAATGCAAAGCCAATGGTGGCGATATGCACAGCTGCAAGATGGAAATGATGGGTGGCGATATGATGGGTGGTTCAATGCCATCGTCAGGTGATGCCAGCGATCATGAACATAAACATTAACATGTGAGGAGCATGAGCGCTCCTCTTAATGGAGGTGACCTATGCGTATCCAAACTTTGGGCAATGCCCTGTCGCTTTTGTTTTTAATCAGTTTCTCGCTTTGTTTGTTATGGGGATTATTCGTACCTCCAGAACTGCATATGCATCGTGCTTGGGCACCCCTGTTGCCCGGTTTTGAATGGGGTAGTGTCAGCGGTGTTCTTATCGGGCTGGTTGAAGCCTATCTCTACGGTTGGTATGTGGCGCTGATATTCGTACCGCTTTACAATTTTTTCTCGCGGTCAAAAGCGGCGTGAGCAAACTAATATGAGTCACAAAATAAGAAGAGGAGCGGTTTGCTCCTCTTCTCCCGAGAGGCTGTGGCTTCTCTATGCGTGATTTACAAATCGAACAACCAATATTCATTAATTTGAAAAGGGTCTCATATCATGGACAAAAAAATGGATCATAAAGGGCACGACCCGCATGCGGCCTGCCATACGCAAGAGAATAAAAATCATGGGGCGCCTGATCACAGCCAGCATGATCACGGTAAACATGACCATTGTCAGCACGATCATAGCGCCCACAAAGGGCATGGTGGTCATGATCATGGTCAGCATGACCATGGTAAGGGCGGTCATGAATGTTGTCATGGCAAGGGCGACAAGGATGCCGGTAAGGATGGCAAATATGACAAGGTGCCAGAGGGGTATGAGGGGGCCATTTATATTTGCCCAATGCACCCACAGGTGCGCGATGTAAAGGCCAGTTCGTGCCCGATTTGCGGTATGGCGCTAGAATTGGAATCCCACTCTCTTGATGTGGAGGAGGATAATAGTGAATTGCGTGATATGGAGCGGCGATTTTGGGTAAGTCTCGTGCTATCCATACCGCTTTTGATTTCGGCGATGAGCGAGATGTTGCCGTCTGACCCCTTGGCGAGTTTCATTCCCGGTCAATGGAGCCAATGGATACAGTTTGCCTTGGCCACACCCGTTGTGCTGTGGGGGGGCTGGGTGTTTTTTGTGCGGGGTGTGCGTTCGGTCCAGACCATGAATTTAAATATGTTCACCCTGATCGCTTTGGGGACTTCGGTGGCCTATGTTTTTTCCGTCGTGGCAACCTTTATGCCGGATATATTCCCCGATAGTTTCCGGGATGAAGAGGGCAAGGTTGGTATTTATTTTGAAGCCGCTGCGGTAATCATCACCCTTGTTTTGTTGGGGCAGGTGTTGGAATTGCGTGCCCGCAGCAAAACGTCGGGGGCGATTCGCGCTTTGTTAGAATTGGCCCCGCCGGAAGCCACACGGATTTTACCTGATGGTAATGAGGAAGTGGTGTCGCTGGATGCTTTGGCTGTCGGCGATCGCGTGCGCGTGCGGCCGGGTGAAAAAGTACCTGTCGATGGCGTGGTTATTGAAGGGGCTAGTGCCGTTGATGAATCCATGATCAGCGGGGAGCCGATTCCAGTTGAGAAAAAAGTCGGAGATATGGTCACAGGCGGCACGGTCAATGGCACCGGATCGCTGGTGGTTGAAGTTAACCGCGTTGGTGAGGATACGATGTTGTCACAGATCGTGCGCATGGTTTCCGATGCCCAACGTTCGCGAGCACCAATTCAAAAACTCGCTGACATGGTTGCCGGTTGGTTCGTGCCGCTGGTGGTGTTGACATCAATCGTTACCTTTATCGTTTGGGCCATATTTGGTCCGGCACCAGCCATGGCCTATGCCATCGTTAATGCGGTTGCTGTTTTGATTATTGCCTGTCCGTGTGCGCTGGGCTTGGCCACGCCTATGTCGATTATGGTCGGCACCGGCAAAGGGGCCCAAAACGGCGTGTTAATCAAAGATGCTGAAGTGTTGGAAACTTTTGAGAAGGTCAACACGCTGGTGGTTGATAAAACCGGAACCCTTACCGAGGGTAAGCCCACACTGGTACGGGTGGAACCGGTGAGTGAAATTAGTGAAAGCGATCTCTTGTCTTTGGTCGCTTCTCTCGAAAAAGCCAGCGAACACCCGTTGGCGGCGGCTATTGTTGAGGGGGCCAAAGATCGGGGTGTAACCTTGCAAAAGGCTGAGCATTTCGAATCGATTACGGGTGAAGGCGCTCAAGCCATCATTGGTGAGACACCGGTTGCCATTGGTAACAAGAAGATGATGGAGCGCCTCGGTGCGTATCATGCGGATCTTGATAAGCGCGCTGACCGCTATCGTGCAGAAGGGGAGACCGTGATGTTTGTGGCGGTTAACGGTAAGGCCGCCGGATTGATTTCAGTAGCAGATCCCATCAAACCGAGTGCTGAAAAAGCCATACGGGATTTGCATAAAATTGGCCTGCGGGTGGTGATGCTCACAGGGGATAATGAGACCACCGCACAGGCTGTGGCTCGACAAATCGGTATTGACGAAGTTGAGGCTGATGTGTCACCCGCAGATAAAAATCGCATTGTGCGCGAATTACAAGCGAAGGGGGCGAAAGTGGCGATGGCTGGTGATGGCATCAATGATGCGCCAGCGTTGGCGCAAGCGGATGTGGGCATTGCCATGGGCACAGGTACGGATGTGGCGATGGAATCGGCTGGTGTTACCTTGATCAAGGGCGACCTTGGCGGGGTGGTAAAGGCTATTCGCCTCTCGCGCGGGGTGATGCGTAATATCAGGCAAAACCTGTTCTTCGCTTTCATCTATAATTTCGCAGGAGTGCCGATAGCGGCTGGGGTGCTGTATCCCTTCTTCGGCATTTTGTTGAGCCCCGTCATTGCCGCCGCCGCGATGAGCTTTTCGTCCGTGTCGGTGATCGGCAATGCGCTTCGACTGCAAACTCTGAAGCTCGGTGATTGACCTGAACACAAGCCCCGCTTAAAGCTGAAATCCATTCTCACCGTGACGGCACGGGAACGGTAAAAGGGTTTTAAAATGGCGGACCAGCAGGGCGATGCGTTGCGTATCTATTCAAAACAGGATGTCGATCCGAGCCTGTTAACGGGAAAGACCATTGCGATTATCGGTTATGGATCGCAAGGGCGCGCCCATGCTTTGAACTTACGGGATACAGGCCTGTCAGTGATTGTTGGGGCCCGTGAAGAAGGCCCATCAAAGGCTAAAGCACGGGCTGATGGTTTTGTCACCGTCAGCCCCAAACAAGCGGCAAAAGACGCGGATCTGATTGTGATGAGCGCGCCGGATATGGCGCATCAAGCTATTTTTGAAAGCGATGTTCGGGTTGGCCTTGAACCGGGCAACGCATTATTATTTCTTCACGGGTTTTCGGTTTTTTACGGTCTGGTGAAGCCTCCTGAAGATATTGATGTGATTATGGTTGCCCCCAAGGGGCCGGGTAATTTGGTGCGCCGGGAATATGAGCATGGGCGCGGTGTTGCCTGCCTGTTTTCAGTTCATCAAGATGCCAGCGGCAAAGCGGCGGCGAAAGCGCTGGCCTATGCGGATGCGATTGGGGGCACCAAGGCGGCGATATTTGAAACCAGCTTTGGCGAGGAAACAGAGACCGATATGTTTGGCGAACAGGCGGTTTTATGTGGTGGTGCCACGGCTTTGGTGGTTATGGGATATGAAACATTGGTGGAGGCCGGCTATCGGCCGGAAATGGCCTATTATGAATGTCTGCATGAATTAAAACTGGTTGTGGATTTGCTTCACGAGGGAGGGCTGGCAAAAATGCATGAATTTATTTCTGAGACCGCCGCCTATGGGGATTTGGTTTCCGGGCCTCGGGTTATCAATGAAGAAACACGTGCGCGTATGCGGGAAATTTTAACTGAGATTAAAGACGGTACTTTCGCGCGTCATTGGATTGCGGAAAATCAGCAGGGCAAGAAAAATTTTACTACCTTGCGCAATCAGGATTTGGCCCATGAGATTGAAGAAGTTGGAGCCAGAGTGCGTTCCCGAATGCCATGGCTGAAATAGGCTGATGGATCAATCTTGTTGCTCTGGTAATTTCCAGTCTGGGCGGGGGAAGTGGCAGCTATACCCGTTGGGGAATTGTTCGAGATAGTTTTGATGGTTTTCTTCTGCCGGGGTAAAGGGCCCGGCAGGGACAATTTCCGTTATAGCCTTTCCGGGCCAGAGACCGGAAAGGTTTAAATCCGCCACAGCCTGTTCTGCCACTCTTTTTTGTTCGTCGGAAGTGTAAAAAATGGCGGAGCGATATTGGCTACCCACATCATTGCCCTGTTGATTTTTTGTGGTTGGATCGTGAATTTGAAAAAACAGGGCGAGTAAATCGCGAAAGCCAATGCGGGTGGGGTCGAAAATGATTTCCACTGTTTCGGCGTGGCCCGTGGTGCCGGTTCTTACCTGATCATAGGTTGGGTTTAATGTGTGGCCGCCGCAATAGCCGACTTGCGTTTCCAACACGCCCGCGCGTTTGCGAATAAGGTCTTGCATCCCCCAAAAGCAGCCACCGGCCAAAAGAGCGCGCTCTGTCTGTTTAGTCATAATTTTGTCCTTGAGGGTTTTTCTTCCTATGGTTTGATTTTAAATCACAAAAATATATGAGAGGCAAAATGATAAAGGCAGGAGCGATTTTCATCACCCCTGCCAATAAAGTTTAATTTTGAAAGGCCTATTGCACGGGGGCCATATAGTTTTGTGCAACGGACCATGTGCCATCCCCATTGGCGCACCAAGTTTCCGTCAAGCTGTCCGAATTGGATGAGGCGGACAGGTTGGTGTTGAGGGTGCGGCAGGTTCTGATTTCACCGGTTACGGTGTCGCGCATGGATTGTGGGGCCGAGGGGTCAACCCGTACGGCCAGCGTCTGCCCAGACTCGCTATCGCGCCACTGGTCGGAATAGGGGGTGCCAGTGCGCGCAGCGCTATATTGGGCATTGTCATAGCGCATCCGGTTGGAGCGGTTTTGCAAAAGCAACCAACCAGCACAGGCACCTGCGCCGATGATGGCCCCGGTGGTTGCGCCTTTTTTGGCGTCTCCGGAACCAGTATTATTGCCAATGATACCGCCAATGATGGCTCCGCCACCGATCAAGGCAGCACAGCGGGTAATTTTTTGCTGGGTCGTCGGCGCGCCACCGCCATAGCCATAGCCGCTGGTTTCGCAACCGCTAATGACAAGCGCGGCGGCTGTTAACAGGGCGGTGGTGGCATAGGCAATTTTACGGGGGGTTGATTTCGGTGTTTTCAGGGTCATGGGCTAGGGCTCCTCTCGCATG
>JALWRV010000290.1 GCA_027080545.1 Parvularculaceae bacterium | reverse complement strand
GGTAGGCTTGTATCTATGCTCATATCGCTCATGAGGATGATTTATCTCCCCGGTCACGTTTCATGGGAACCGTTAGCAAGCTGGCGGTGGGCGCGGCTTTGGTGCTGGTCTGGGCTTGGCTCTTTGTGGCTTCGGCGGGGGCGGCGTTGGGCACTGATTGGGCGCGTGATTTATTCATCTCGGATAGTTTGCGCATATATTCTTCTTTTGGCATCAGCATTACTTTTCCGGCCTGTATAAACATCACCTTGTCGGCCGCTGAGATGATACGAATATCATGGGTTGCGACGATCCAAGTGGCATCACGTTGTTCCATGGGGGTGCGGGCAATATTGGCAAAGTAAGTGAGGAGCAAGCCGGAAAGGGCTTGATCAAGATGGGCTGTCGGTTCATCCAGCAACATGAGGGCGGGATTGCCGAAAACAGCGCGCGCTAATCCAACCGCTTGGCGTTGTCCGGCGGAAAGAAAAACACCCCCTTCACCGATTTTTGTATCATAGCCTTCAGGAAAAGCATTGATCATTTCATGGCATCCGACTTTTTTTGCCGCATCGAATACCGCTTCGGGTGTGCAGCTGGAAAATCGGGCAATATTTTCAAACACACTACCGGTCAGCAATTCTACATGCTGGGGCAAGTAGCCAACAAATTGTCCCCGGTCGTCTGATTGCCATGTGTGCACATCACGCCCGCCAAGCCGTGCTGTGCCTTCAAGGGGTTCCCAAGCCCCCGCCAATGTTTGCATGAAAGAGGTTTTACCGGACCCTGAGGGGCCAAGAAGAGCAACAAAAGAACCGGATGGCAGTTCGAATGATAATTTGGGCAAGATGGGTTTGCGTGATCCCGGTGCGCCCACGGCAAATTCCTGTAGTTTTATCGTCGGCGATGGCCGGGTCATTGGTGTGACCATGTCCGGTGTTTGAGAGGCGAGAGACTGGTCATGTTTTTTATAATAGTCGTTCAATTCATTCCATGACTGACGGGCTTGAATGACCTGCCGCCATATATTGACGATCTGATCAATGGGGGCCAGAGCTCGCCCCATAATGATTGATCCGGCGACAATAGCCCCTGCGGATACTTGTTGCTGTAGAGCGAGGTAAGCCCCGAGGCCAAGAATGCCCACTTGTAATATTTGCCGAACCGAACGGGTGGTGGCGCTTAGATAGGCGGTGGTATTGACCGCCCGTAAACTATCGTGAAGAGCGCTGTGGCGCTTTTTTTGCCAGCGATTGATGACCCGGTCTGCCATTCCCATGCCAACAATGGCCGCGCGTTGTTGGGCGGTGTGGGCAAGTAATTGCTGGGCGGCGCGTTCACGGTGGGCTGCGGACTCAACCGTTTTGCGCGATGATTTGTCGGTGATAAGCGCTAGAGTGAGTAGAATGACGATGCCGACGATAGAATAAATTCCAAGAAGCGGGTGCACCATGAACAATACAATCAAGAATAATGGTGCAAATGGAATATCGAACAAGGGCGCGATCACCGAGTTTACCAAAAAGCTCTGCACCCGGGACAGATTACCAATATTTTCCAACATTTTTGTGGGGGGTTCATTGGATAGCCCCAAACCCAGACGCAAGGTCATGGCATCAAGGGACGATCCCAGATAATGTCCCGCATTGGCAAGTACACGCCGTCGACCACCATCTGCAGCGATATAGGTAGACAACATAAAAATGGCGATGAACGTAATGACCAGTAGTGTCTCTTGAGAACCAGACGTCATTACCCGGTCATAGACTTGCAACATGTAAAGCGGTGAGACCAATAGCAATAAGTTCATCACCAAGGTAAAAAACGAGGCCATCCAGAAATAGCGGATGAGCCCTCTTTTGACGGCTTCGGGAGAGGGCTGGGGTTGTTTAGGCAACAGGGTTTCCTTTTGGCCATCAGCCACAGCTCCGCTGTCCTCCAAGGCTGGATTGCCCTGATCGGCTTCGTGCGTAGGGTGCTGATTGTCATTATCTCTCTGCACTAGAAAAATACCCGAATTTCCTGCCCTATAGGCCTATATAGGCGTAGCAGATGGATGTTTCAAAAGCCTTGCCTAAATTTGAATTAAAAGCCGAATATAGAGAAATATACGACATAAATAATGGCCCAGATGAGGATCCAGAGGGCAAAAGCGGCTTTTTTTGCCTTTTCGGGGGGTAAAGGCGTGTAGATCAGGGATTGCAAGCCCTTGGCAACGCTGACGGCGACTAGAAAACGGGTGAAACGGGCGAGCAGCATTATTGGTAAAATGGCGCCCCAACCGATGCCTTCCTTGCCCAAAAGCACCGCGAAAATCTTGACAGGTTGGCCTTGAAAGCCTCCCCAGAATAGGGCCGCGCGCCACCCCATCTCCAAGCGCTGATCCACTTGGTCAATCAAGCCAGGAGAGATCGCAGGCACATGGTCAAGCGCAGCCAGAGCGGCGGCTGGATCATTGGCCCCCCATTGCACCATAAAACCGGCCCCGACCGTTGATGCAATAGCGGCGATCAAGGCGAGGCGTATTCCGCCACGCCAGCCAAGGGATAAGGTTGCTCGTGTAAGCAACACATCGGGAATGATGAAGAATAAAGTGGCCTCACTAAAGCCCCAGATGATCGACAATATGACCCACATGTTTTTACGTCTTTCGCGGGTGGGTCGCCGCAAAACGGGCCCGTCGATAGAGGCTGACGAGACCGGCGAGACACCCGATCCATAATAAACATGGCCATAAAGCCCCAAGCCACCCTATAGCGGTGAAAAATCCGACAGATCCGAACAGGGCGGCGCGATCACTTTTTCCCATGGGCCCTTCATAGCGTCTCTCGCCAGTTAGGGCTTGCGCTAATATTCCGGCCATTTCGGTAATGATGCCGATGATGACCAACAATATGATGGGCAGGGTAGGTAGTGTCGGCACGAAGGCTAGGGGAAGATAGAGCGCTGTGTCAGCGAGGACATCGCCCATTTCGTTCAGCACGGCACCGGTTTGGGTTTTTTGATTATGCTCACGCGCCAGCATGCCATCAATAGCATTAAGGGCCATGCGTATAAACAAGGTGACGGGCAGCAACAACAAGGCCCAAAACAGCCAAGTTGGTTTGTTCACACTGAAAAAAATTGCCCCCCCGTGTAAAATGGAGAGGAATAGGGCCCCAAGGGTGACTTGGTTGGCTGTGACATCGGCCTTTGCCAATCGCTGTACGAGTGGGCGTAGCAGGTTTTGGAATTTCGGTTTTAGGGCGTAAATGCTGGCCATAATCGGCGATGATAGATTGAAATCACTAAAATCACAATCAACCCGCCGATTAAGGACCCGAGACGCGCGTTATGCAGATTTTTCCAGAATTGGTTTTTTTAACCAACGCTCTATCGTGGAAATAAGAGCATCTTTCTTGATTGGCTTGGTGAGGATATCATCCATGCCCGCTTCAGCACATTTTTTGTGGTCTTCTTCCATCACATGAGCGGTTGCGGCGATGATTGGTGTTCCATTCTGTCCTGCTTCTTTTTCAAGCTGACGAATAGCGCGGGTGGCCTCAAGACCGTCCATTTCAGGCATGGATAAATCCATGATAACAAGGGCCGGCCGTTGTGCTTGATAGGCTTCCACGGCGAGGCGACCATTTTCAACAATACGCAAATCATAATTTTCATTAGACAGCATGGTTTTGATCACCATCTGATTGACCACATTATCTTCAGCGATGAGGATATCGATCATATCTTGTTTTTCTGCCGGTGTGGTGTCCTCATCTGACAATTCTTGCTTGGTACGTTTTAGCTCATTGACTGAATTATTATAAAAGGCCGAAGCGATGCCATCCATCAATTGTGAGGCGCGTACAGGTTTGGTGAGCCAGGCATCGAACAATTCGCGATGGTCGCGTGTTGCTTCTGAGCGCTCGCTGACAGATGACAGCATCAAGATGGGGCCTGTATAATTATAAGGTGTGTTTTTTACCATGTTGGTAAATTCGATACCGTTCATGTTGGGCATATTATAATCGGTGATGATCAGGTCTGGTAATTTGCCGTTTGCCTTCATGGTATGAAGTTTTTTCAAGCCTTCGTCGGCGCTGGAACAAACTTCGTTACGCATGCCCCATTGATTGGTTTGCTCGATTAAAATTCGGCGATTATTTGCATTATCATCCACCAACAAGACGTATAAGTCTTTCAGGGAAGGGGCGTCTTTATAGCGATCTTCCGAAATTGATTGATCCACGGGTAGAGGCAGAGTGAACCAGAAGGTAGAGCCTTGGCCGATGGCGCTTTTGGCCCCCATCTGACCGCCCATCAGTTCGACAAGCGAACGAGAAATAGCAAGGCCGATGCCGGTACCTTGGTAGCGCCGTGTGGAGGTATTGTCTGCCTGTTCGAA
>JALWRV010000289.1 GCA_027080545.1 Parvularculaceae bacterium | reverse complement strand
AGACTCGATACCCCATAAGCCGCCAACGCTTCCCGATGGGCTGCCTCTGTCGCAAAAAATGTCTTTGGCTGATAGGAAAAACATAAATTTCTATGTTCGATTTCAAGAGCCCCAATTGCTTCTTTCCAAGGGGTTACACGCCTCTCATCAACGACCAATTCTGACGGCTGCAATTGACTGACCAGGCTGGAAAGATTTTCCGCTGACACCGGATAAACCGCCATATCCCCGGTGGAAAGATCCAAGGCCGCTAAGGCCCCCGCCCCCTTGTCACACACCAGCGCTGCAAGAAAATTATGCTGTTTGGCATCCAGCAAATTTTCTTCTGTCAGGGTTCCCGGTGTTACCAGACGAACAATCTCCCGACGCACAACCGCCTTATAGCCATCGCGCTTTTTGGCCGCTGCAGGGTCCTCCATCTGCTCGCAAATGGCGACCTTGTGTCCGGCTTTGATAAGCCGGGCGAGATAGTTCTCATAGGCATGAAACGGCACCCCACACATAGGAATAGCCTCACCCTTATGCTGTCCGCGTTTGGTTAGGGTGATATCGAGCGCTTGTGAGGCAATAATCGCATCCTCGAAAAACAGCTCATAAAAATCGCCCATGCGATAAAACAATAAAGCATCTGGGGCTTGGCCCTTAATCGCCAAATATTGCGCCATCATGGGGGTGATTTTGGGTGGCGTAGCGGGTGGCGGCGTTTGGGGCGCTTTATCAGAGGTCGTTTTCATGGCCTATTTTAATGCCCCAGCAGGGCGCTTTTCTCAAGCACCAAAACAGGCTATCTATCCACATGCGCCAAGCACTGCTTCAAACGGGCCATGCCCAGCCCAAAACCAGTAAAAAACCCAAGTCTCACACGGGGTTACAGACGGTGACCTTTGCCGATGGGGGATCGGTGCTGGTAGACATCAAAATCAATCGGCGGGCCAAGCGGATCATTTTAAGGCTGGATCAGGAGACCAGAACGGTTAAAGCCACCTGTCCGGCAAAAAAATATATCAAAGAAGCCATCATTTTTATCCATCAGCGCCAAGGCTGGATAGAACAGCAATTGCGCGATGCCCCCCTTCCCGTGCCCTTCGCCGCTGGTGAGACAATCATCTTTCAGGGCAAGCCCTATCTCATCATCAGCGAACCGGGGCGAGCCTGTCGCGTGACGGTTTTACAAGCCCCCCCACGCCTGTTGGTCATAGGACGCGATGAACATATCGCCCGGCGACTACGCGACTGGTTGCAGCGACAAGCGAAAATCGAAATCGAAAAACAGGCCTATGATTTGGCCACCCGTTTGGGGCTTTCTTTTTCACGCCTAAAAGTACGCAATATGAAAACCCGATGGGGGTCTTGCTCTTCCGATGGCATATTGAATTTTAATTGGCGGCTTATTTTAGCGCCCCCTTATGTCCTGCGCTATGTGGTCGCCCATGAAATTGCTCATTTGCGCCACCTCAATCATAGTCCCGCTTTCTGGCGCACAGTCGACGAACTTGACCCACACAATCAGCAGGCACGAGACTGGATTGATAAACATGGGGCTAACCTATGGGCCTATGGGGCAAAAACGGGATCTTCTTCCATCACCGCCTGACGAGGCTTCGAGGACGTGTCCTCTGCCGCTAACAGTTCGCGAAAAGGATCCGGCTCTTGTTCTGCTTCAACTGCAACAAAATAGGCATCAAGAGACGGCTCCGATGCCGGTAATGGCGCATGGGAAACCTCCTCAGCGGGCAAAGAGGGCTGGCTAGCGTCAAGAATGATTGACGAACGCTCCTCCACCGATCGTTCTGCCCGTAAGGGAAAAGGAAAACGCCATTTCGGCCTAGGTGGTGTCCAGTCCGGCAGTGGCTGATCCGGTCGCCCGTTTAGCGCCGCTTGCATCATACGGTGCCACAAAATGGCTGGGGCCCCCGCCCCGGAAACGGATTGTTTACCCACATGCATCGACTTCGAATTATCAAGCCCAACCCACACCGTTCCTGCAAGCCCACCCGCATGGCCAGCAAACCAAGCATCGCGACTTTCCTGCGTTGTACCGGTTTTGCCATAGGTCGCATAGGCGGCAAGGTTTGCTCTAAAACCTGACCCGGTCTCGGCGGTAGCCCGCAACATATGGTTGAGCGCCCGCACAGCATCGCGCTTGGCAATTATCTCCGGCCTTTTCGGGACATGGCGATAGAGCAACCGTCCATCTTCGCTTTCAATTTCGGAAATAATATAGGGAGTAACCTTCTGTCCTTCAGTCGCAAAACTCGCATAGGCACTGGTCAATTGTAACGGGGTTGTTTCAAAAACCCCCAGCGCCAGAGCCGGACCAGACTCCTTGGCCACAGAAAAACCAAACCGGTTAGCGGTGCGAATAACCTGATCGCGCCCCACCGTTTCTTGCAGGCTGATGGCCGCTGCATTCAAAGAACGCGACAAAGCCTCCGTCAGGGTCACAGCCCCGTAATAACGATTTTTATAATTGCCCGGCGTCCACCCATCCAATTCCACCGGCGCATCAATCACCATATCGTCCGGGCGTATACCCTGTTCGGTAGCGGTGAGATAGACAAAGGGCTTGAACGCAGAGCCCGGCTGCCGTTTGGCAATGGTTGCCCGATTATATTCGCTCTTGGCATAGTTCCGCCCGCCAATCAGCACCCGCAAAGCGCCGTCTTTTTCCATAGCCACCATCGCCACTTGCGCATCGGTAGGCACAGGTTTGGCGAGATCAGATAAATCATGGAGTGTTGGCTCCAGAATTTGATGAGCCTTAAGATCGATGGTTGTGCGGATAACCACATCTTCGTTAATGCCGCCCAATAATCGGTTGGCCTCGCCGATAGCATAATCAACCGCATAAGCCGCCGCGTAGGAGCGCGGCGCCGCCTTGGCGACCACACCTGTTTTAATTGATTGCACCTCAGCGGCAGTAAGATAGCCCGCCTCAAACATGGCGTTGAGCACGAGTTTAGCGCGTTCGGTCGCCGCTTCTGGGTTTACTGTGGGTGAATAGTCTGACGGCGCCTTCAATAGACCCGCCAGCATGGCCGCCTCGCCGATAGTGAGTTGCGACGGTGCTTTGCGAAAATAGCGCTCGGCCGCGGCGTCAATGCCATAGGTTCCTGCCCCAAAATACATATGGTTCAGGTACAATCCCAATATTTCATCTTTCGAATAGTTCAACTCCAACCAGAATGATATCAAAATTTCCTGTGCTTTGCGGTTCAAGGTACGGTCTGCGCTAAGAAACAGATTTTTCGCCACTTGCTGCGTAATCGTAGAGCCCCCCTGTCGCACTTCTCCAGCTTTAAAATTGACCAAGAGCGCCCGCCCGATCGCCACCGGATTGACCCCGAGATGGTGATAGAAATTACGGTCTTCCGTGGCGATAAAAGCCTCAACCACATGCGGTGGCAAATTGCGCACATCAACCGGCGAGCCGTAGAGGCTGCCATAGGAGGTGATCACCAAACCATGGCTGTCAACAAGCGTGATCCGCGGGGGGCGCGCCAACGCCGTGTCCATATCCGGCATGGGCAAACCGTCGCCCAGAACCACCAGCCCCATCAAGCCTATCAAAACGCCGGTCAGGGCAATAGAAGATAGGCGCACCCCAAAACCGATCATCCGCTTGACCCAATCAGGCATGCGCCACTCAATGCGCTGCCAGAAAGGCTTGGCATTTTGGCGGCGGCGCACCACCCTTTTGGCATTGCGCGGTTTGGGCCGCGCGGCTCGGCGCTTCGACTTTGTCGATTTGCGTCTGGTTTTTTTCTTTAGGCCAATTTTCGACAATAACCCCTTGAGCGCATGTGAGCCAGACGTGCGCTTTTTGCGACGCGCCGCAGGGCGTCGCTTCTTCCTATTGGGACCTTTTACCATCAACCCCATCGTGGTTCATAAAAGGTTAAAACCCCATGAAGGAAAGGTAAATCTGGCAAAAGAAAAGGGCCGATGGTTTCCCATCAGCCCTTCGCTTTAATAACTAACTTCGTTCCGGAGAACTAGAAGTTGAAGTGTACATCCGTACGGCGGTTCAGAGGCTCACGCACCCCGTCACCTGTGTCTTTGGCTGGGTTTGATTCACCCATGGCTTGAACAGAAATCAGGCCACCATCGATACCGTTGGAGATCAACGCATCACGAACAACCGCAGCCCGGCGAGCGGACAGTGCTTGGTTGTAAGAAGCAGAACCGGATGTGTCGGTGTTGCCTTCAACCACAACAGACGAAATGTCATATTGTTTAGCTTCGGAAGATTTTGCCGCAATCAGCGATTGAGCCGCACTGGTCAGGTTTGACTTGTCATAGTCAAAATAGACCGTCAGGTCGAGATTGGCCGGAGCCTGTACTTCTTCCTGAATAGCAACCGGGCAATCTTCG